>SHUG01000104.1 GCA_009694735.1 Acidobacteriota bacterium
CCGAAGATCACAAACAACGCGAGCACGAACCCGGGCAGGCGCATGAGATGAGCGAACACCTCCCACCCGCCGCGGTGGGTGCTGGCCGCGCGCTTGATGGGTGGATCCTTGTAAACGACCAGCACGAGCACCAGGGCCGCGGCGTAGAACGCCGCCGCGCACAAGAATGAATTGCGCAGGCCAACCAGCGGCGCCAGCAGGCCGCCAATGATCGGGCCAATCGCGGGCCCCAGCCGATGGCCGGTCTGCACCGCGCCGATGGCGCGCGCCATGCGCTCGCGCGGCACCGACTGCGCCGCCATGGAAATGGTGAGCGCGCCGTAGCCGGCGAACACGCCAAGCAACGCGCGCAACGCGAACAATTGCCAGGGCGCTGTCACAAACGCCATGGCCGCTTTAGTGAGGATGAATGCGGTCAGCGAGCGGATGACCAGCACCTTGCTGCCGTATTTGTCGCCGACGCGCCCCCAGAGCGGCGCGCTGATGGCCGTGACCGTCGGCGTCGCGCCGAGCGTGAGACCCGTCCACATGGCGATCTCACCGATGTCGGTGGTGCCGAGTTCGGCAATGTAGAGCGGCAGAAACGGCATCACCAGCGTGAAGCCGGTGAAGCCGATGCCACCTGCCACCGCCGCGGCGAAGACGTTCCTTCGTCCCTGGCGTTCGTCCAATCAGAATCGGATCTTGACCGACGGGCCGGGATACACCTGGATGCTGTCGATGAAGCGGATGCGATGCGGGTTGTTCTGCATCACCACCGAACTGGTGCGAATGCCGGCGCCGAAAAACTGCACGCCCTTCATGAGTGAACCATCGGTCACGCCGGTGGCGGCAAACACGATGTCCTTGCCGCGGGCCAAGTCCTCGGACTTGTAGATCCGCTTGAAGTCCTTGATGCCCATCGCGCGGCAGCGCGCTTCATCCTCCGGCTTGGCCACCACGAGGCGGGCAAAAATCTCGCCGTTCAAGCAACGCATCGCCGCCGCCGTCAGCACGCCCTCCGGCGCGCCGCCCGTGCCCATGACGGCGTGCACGCCCGTGCCCGACACGGCCGCGGCAATGCCGGCGGATAAGTCGCCGTCGCCAATCAGCCGGATGCGGGCCCCGGTGGCACGAATCTCGGCAATCAGCTTTTCGTGACGCGGACGGTCCAGCACGACCACGGTCAACTCGTCGACCTGCCGGCCCAGGCTGCGGGCAATGGCGCGCAAGTTCTCGCGAACCGGGGCGTCAAGGTCGACCAGGTGCTTCGAGGTCGGCCCGACGACCAGCTTTTCCATGTAGAGATCGGGCGCGTGCAGCAGGCCGCCCTTCTCCGAAGCGGCCAGCACGGCAATCGCATTGGCCGCGCCGGTCGCGCACAGGTTAGTGCCTTCGAGGGGATCGACCGCGATGTCGACTTCGTCGAAGGTGCGGCCGGCGGTGGTCTTCTTGTGCGCCAGGCCCACCTTCTCGCCGATGTAGAGCATCGGCGCCTCGTCGCGCTCGCCCTCGCCGATCACGATGGTGCCGTCAATCGGCACGGTGTCCATTTCGTGGCGCATGGCTTCCACCGCGACCTGGTCGGAGCCGTGGCGATCGCCCTGTCCCATGGTGTGCGCGCAGGCGATGGCCGCCTGTTCGGTCACGCGGAGGAACTCGAGCGAGAGGTCTGATTCCATGGATGTGTTGGTCTGAATCGTATCAAATTTGCGGTGCCAGACGCACCGTAACCACCGCCCCGCGCGACAGTGCCAGGTGCGCGGCCGCATCACCCGCGTTCACGGCAATTTCAAGGTGATCGGTGCTGCCGAACAGTGCGCACAGCTCGCCGGCAGGTGCTTCGGCGTAGGTGGCGACGACCCGGCCGATCTCATGGGTCCCGGCGCGCACGGCAATCCTGCCGCTGTTGGCGAGGTGTTCGAAGGTGCGGCGGTCGATGTTGGTGATCAGGTTCCCGAACCGATCGACACGCACCACTTCCCCGCTAATCTGCCTGGCATCCGCCTGTGGCTGCGGCAGGTCGAGCACATGAAAATCGGTCACGCCCCGGCCGAGCGACACCAGGGGAATTCCCTTAGCCAGCCAGCCGGCCGCCGGCGCGAAGCGGTCCCGGCCCTCGAAGGTGCGACTCACGGTGGGCCGCGCGTACTTGCGCTCGGTCAGCTCGACGACCTTCTTCGGCGGCGCCTCGCGAAACACCGCCGAGAGCACGCCGTTGTCAGGCGCGACAAACTTGTAGTCGGCAGCCTCCGCGGCGATCCCGCGGCGCGACGAACCAACACCCGGATCGACCACCACCAGGAACACCGTGCCCAAAGGAAAGTAGCGATAGCATGCGGCCAGTTCCAGCGCGCCGGCCATCACGTCGTGCGCGGGAATGTCGTGGCCGATATCCACCAGCGTGGCCTCGGCACAAACGCCCAGCACCACCGCTTTCAGGGTGCCGGCGTAGTGATCACGAGTGCCAAAGTCGCTCAGAAAGGCAACGATCGGTCGGGCCATGAATGCCCGGCCCTCAACCCCGTGGCGCGGGCTTGCGGAAGAGCATCTCGCGGAGCTTGCTCTTCATCAGGAAGGAGTCGGTGACGCGCAGGTCCTTGAATAACTTGATGATGTCGCCGTTCAGCAGGCTGCGCTGCCGCTGACGCAGGGCCGGATAGGTGCGGTAGCGCAAGGTCGACTCGTCCACGACCACGTACTTCGTGTAAACCCGTTCGCGCGTCTCGGCCGTGCTGAACAAGCCGAGCAGACAACCGTCGGCCTTCAGCAACCGGCACAACGCCGTCGCCAGGGCCTGGGCGGCCGGCTGATCGAGGTAGTCGAGAATGTCCCAACACAGGATGCCGTCGACCGAACCCGGCGCCTGCGTGAACCGCGCCGCGAAGTAAGCGGGCAGCTGTTCGAGCGTGCCGTCCTTCACGTGGCGATCGATATCATCCGCGACGTCTTCGACGCGGATGCGGCAGCCCAGCTGCTCACCAAAAAACGTGACGTTGCTGCCGACCACGGGGCCGAGGTCGAGGAGCAGGGGATGGTCGGCACCGTGCAGGCAACTGACAAACTTCTGGAGCGCCTTGGTGGGATACGACGCCTCCGTGACCTGCGTCACGGAGGAAGCCACCACGGCAGCCGCATCGGCCGCGCGCCGCGGGCCCAGAATGCCGAACAGGTCGGTCAGTGATCGGGCGTCGGCCATGACAGCTTCTTTACGCGCCGACCTTCTGGGCCTGGGGCTGCGGCAGACCGGGTGCCGCAGGGGCACTCGGTTTCGCCGGCACCGGCACCGGCACCGGCGCCGGCGCCTTCGCGCCCGCACGCTGCATGTCGACGGCGCCGCGGAAGTGCGCGCCTTCCGCAATGGCAACACGCGGTGACGCGATGTCGCCATCCACCGAGCCGTTATCGCGAATGTCGACCTTCTCTGACGCGGTCACGTTGCCGGTGACTTCACCGAGCACGACCACCGCCTTCGCGAAGACCTCGGCCTTGATCTTGCCGTTCGGGCCGATCGTGAGGACGTTGTCCTTGAGATCGATCCGGCCTTCGACGTGGCCTTCGATCGTCAGGTCTTCGCTGCCGCTCAATTCACCTTTTATGATGACGGACTTTCCGATACTCACGTTGTCCCTCCCAAGTTGTTGGGTACGCGGCTCGCTGGCAGCCGGCACAGCGGCGACAGGCGCCGCGGACGTAGCCGCCGGAGTTTGCGCCGGTGGCGTGGCCCGTTTGACCGACTCATCCCGCTTCCACATCGCTGAATCCCTCCCCCTCTGCTGAAAAATCCGCAGAAGGTCCCGTTATTTTTGAAACCCGCAGAAGTGGGTTTCGGTGCTGAAGTTCCGCCAGTATAAAAGGCCCTGCAAACCGTTGTCTAGTCCCTTTATTGCTGAGAGTTAGCAGGAATGTTACGATCTGGTTTTCCAACCCATGCGCATCTATCTGGACCATAACGCGACTACCCCACTGGATCCGCTGGCCGCCGACCGGATGACCCAGGCCATGCGCGAGGTGTGGGGCAACGCGTCCAGCGTGCACCATTTTGGTCAACAGGCCAAAGCTGCCCTGGACGAGGCACGGGGGGCGGTGGCGAGCCTCTTGGGCGCCGACGCCTCCGAAATCGTCTTCACGGCCGGTGGCACCGAAAGCGACAACCTCGCCATTCGCGGCGCCGCCGAAGCGCTCGAGCCCGGCGGCCGGCGTCATTTGATCACCACCGCGATCGAGCACGAAGCCGTGCTCAACACCATGAAGGCGCTCGCCAAACACGGCTGGCGCGTCACCACACTCGCGGTGGATGCCTCGGGCATCGTCTCGCCAGATCGCTTACGGGAGGCGATTACCGACAACACGGCACTGGTGTCGGTGATGCACGCCAACAACGAGATTGGCACCGTTCAGCCGATCGCCGCGCTGGCCGCGATCGCTCACGAACGGGGGGCGCTGTTTCATACCGATGCGGTGCAGTCGGCCGGAAAGCTCGCGCTCGACGTGCATGCCCTGGGTGTCGACATGGCCTCGATTGCCGGCCACAAGTTCTATGGTCCCAAGGGCACCGGCGCCCTGTGGCTGAGGCGCGGCGTGCGTCTGGTGCCACCGACCAGTGGCGGCAAGCAGGAGCGCAATCGTCGCGCCGGTACCGAGAACGTGCCCGCACTCGCCGGCCTCGGCGTGGCAGCGGCAGTGGCGAAACAGAGACTCGCAACTGAGGGCGAGCGATTGACCGCGCTGCGCGACCGGCTCGAGACCGGCATCTTGCGATCGGTCCCCGGCAGCGAGCGCAACGGCGCCGCCCAGCCGCGCGTACCGAACACGACCAACATCAGCATCGCGCGCGTGGAGTCGGAATCGTTGTTGATTGGCCTCGATCTCGCCGGCATCGCGGTGTCGTCCGGATCGGCTTGCTCATCCGGCACGCTCGAACCTTCGCACGTGCTGAAGGCCATGGGCCTGACCCACGGCCGCACACTGGGGTCGATTCGTTTCAGCCTGGGTGCGTCGAACACCCAGGCCGATATCGATCGGGTGATCGAAGTGCTGCCGCCGTTGGTCGAGAAGCTGAGAAGCCTCACCACCGTCGGCGGGCGCAAATAATGCGTCACGCGGAAACTCAGAATCACGGAAATACGGAGTCCAGAGTTTTAAAATGCGGGGAAACGATAGCTTCCGCGTTTCCGTGCTTCCGTGTTTCCGTGGCTGAATTAGCACCATGCGAATTGTCGTAGCCATGTCAGGCGGTGTCGACTCATCCGTCGCCGCGGCCTTGCTCGCCGAGCAGGGTCACGACGTCATCGGTGTGTCGATGCAGTTGTATGACCAGGGCCAGACCACGGCCTCGGGGCAGAAGGCCTTCGGCACCTGCTGCACCATCGACGATCTCCACGACGCCCGCCGGGTCGCCGCCACCATCGGCATCCCCCACTACATCGTCAACTTCGAGTCGCAGTTCGGTGAGCACGTGGTGTCGAACTTCGTCCGCGAGTATGTATCCGGACGCACGCCCATCCCCTGCTCGCACTGCAACAGCGAGCTGAAGTTCGCCGAGCTGCTGGATCGCGCGAAGGCCTACGACGCCGACCAGCTCGCCACCGGCCACTACGCGCGGATCGATCAGGACGCCTCGGGCGGCTATCACCTGTACCGGGGCGCCGACCACTCGAAGGATCAGACCTACTTCTTGTTTTCGCTGACGCAGCAGCAACTATCGCGCGCGGCGTTCCCCGTCGGTCACCTCGACAAGGACACCGTGCGGGCGCACGCGCATCGGCTCAAGTTGCGGGTGGCGTCGAAGCCCGACAGCCAGGAGATCTGCTTCGTGCCCGATGGCGACTACGCCGCGTTCGTCGAGCGCCACGCCCCGGACGCGCTGCGCGCAGGCACGGTGGTCGACGGCGAGGGCCGCGTGCTCGGCACGCACGGCGGCGTGCATCGCTTCACGGTCGGCCAGCGCAAGGGCCTCGGCTTGTCGTCGAGCGAGCCGCTGTATGTACTTGAAATCAAGCCGGACGAGGCGCAGATCGTGGTCGGAGCGAAACACGCCCTTGGCCGCACCGCCCTGACGGCGTCCACCGTCAACTGGGTCAGCGGCAGCGCGCCGCAGGAGTGGTGCGCGGTCTCCGCCCAGATCCGCCATCGACATGCGGCCGCCCCGGCGAGGGTTCGCGCCCACGGCGAAGGGCGTGCCGAACTCGAGTTCGACACGCCCCAAACTGCCGTCACGCCCGGCCAGGCAGTGGTCTTCTACCACGGTGAAGAAGTCATCGGTGGCGGCTGGATTGACTGACCTACGCGTGCGCGGCGGCGCTCTCGTGTAGGGTTCCCGACAAGAAGCGCTCGGCATCAATCGCCGCCATGCAGCCCGACCCGGCGGCGGTCACCGCCTGCCGATAGATGTGATCCTGCACGTCGCCCGCGGCGAATACACCGTGGACACTCGTGCGCGACCCGTCGTGCGTCTTCAGATAGCCGTTGTCGTGCATCGACAGCTGTCCCTTGAAGAGCGCCGTGTTCGGCACGTGGCCGATGCCGATGAACACCCCGTCGACCGCCAGTTCGCTGGCGGCGCCGGTTTGCGTGTTCTTCAGCACCAGCGCGGTGACCTCACCCTTGTCGATGTCCTTGATGTCGGTCACCTCGGTGTTCCATATGAACGAGATGTTGGCCATCGACATCGCCTTGTCCTGCATCACCTTTGAGGCGCGCAGGCGGTCGCGGCGGTGGATCACGGTCACCGAGGTCGCCAGCTTCGAGAGATAGATCGCTTCTTCCATGGCGGTGTCGCCGCCGCCGATCACGGCCACGGGACGGCCCTTGAAGAAGAACCCGTCGCAGGTCGCGCAGGTCGAAACTCCACGTCCCGACAGCTTCTTGTCGACGCCAAGGTCGAGCCACTTGGCCGACGCGCCGGTCGCGACGATCAGGGTCTGTGCGGTGTAGTCGGTCTTGCCCATCGCCACGGTAAACGGCCGCTGCGACAGGTTCACGGACGACACGTCGCCCTGGATGATCTCGGCGCCGAATCGCTCGGCCTGGGCCCGCAGCTCGGTCATGAGGTCGGGGCCCATGATGCCGTCGCGGTAGCCCGGCCAGTTCTCGACCATGGTGGTCAGCATCAGCTGACCACCCGCCTCGATGCCTTCAATGACCAGGGGCTTCAGGTTGGCGCGCGCGGCATAGAGCGCCGCGGTCAGTCCGGCCGGGCCGGAGCCGATGATGATGACCTGTCGCTCGCTCACAGGTGTTTGTCGATCAACTTGGCCAGATCATCCTTGGCCGCGGGTCCAACAATGGTTTCCTTGAGGTCGCCGTCCTTGAACAGGAGCAGCGTCGGGATGCTGCGCACCATGAACTTGCTCGGCGTCATCGGGTTCTCGTCGATATCGACCTTGGCCACCGTGATGCGGCCGCTGTATTCGGCGGCCAGCTGATCCACGGTCGGCGCCAGGCGGCGGCACGGCGCGCACCAGGCCGCCCAGAAATCCACCAGCACCACGCCCTTTTTTACTGACTCGCCGAAATCCGCGTCGGTCAGCGTCTTCACATTCTCGGATGCCATTAACGTCCCTCTACCCTTTTGGATGCCGGTGCCCGGCGCTTGGTACGCGCGGGCCGTAGTCGTGTGTATATTTTGACATACTCGGCGGCCGAACGGTCCCACGAGAAGTTGGCCCGCATGCCATTCTTTTGCAGCCGCGTCCAGATCTTCTTGTTAGGAAACGCCGCCAACGCGGCCGCGATGGTCCGCAGCATCACGCCCGGCTCGTACTCCGAAAACAGGAACCCGTTACCCTGTCCGTTCTTCGGGTTGTAGGGACGCACCGTATCGACCAACCCGCCGACGGCGCGGACGATGGGGATCGTGCCGTAGCGGAGGCTGTACATCTGGTTGAGCCCGCACGGCTCGAAGCGCGACGGCATGAGGAACATGTCGGCACCGGCTTCCACGAGGTGGGCGCGCGGCTCGTCAAAGCCAATAAACGCGCTGATGCGATCGGGCCGCCACTGCGACAGCCGCCGCCACATGTCCTGGTAGCGCGGCTCGCCGGTGCCCACGATGGTGAAGGTGGCATCGAGCGAGGCCAGTGGCCCCGCCACCGCCGCGATCAGGTCGAGGCCCTTCTGATCGACCATCCGCGAGACCATGCCGACGATCGGGCGCGCCAGCGTCTCATCGGTCACCGCGATGCCAAAACGCTCGAGCAACGCCCGTTTCGACGCGGCCTTCGCCGGCAAGTGATCGATGTCAAACGGCGCGGGTAGATGCGGATCGGCCGCTGGATTCCACTCGTCCAGGTCGATGCCGTTCAGGATGCCGGTGAGCCGATCGTGGCGCGACCGAATCACGCCGTCGAGCCCATGCCCGTACTCGGGACGCTGAATCTCGTCGGCGTAGGTCGGGCTCACGGTGGTGATCGCATCAGCGAAGTTGAGGCCGGCTTTCAGGAAGCCGAGACGGTCGAAGAACTCAAAGCCACCAATCGTGAAGTCGTCCCAGCGCAATCCCAGTCGAGGGACCCAGCTCTTCGCGAAGATGCCTTGATACGCCAGGTTATGAATCGTCAGGACGGTGCCTGGGGTGCCGGGCGGGCCCAGGGCGCGGGCGTAGAGAGGCGCGAGACCGCCCTGCCAGTCGTGCGTGTGGACAATGTCGAAGGGTTGCGGTTGCTGGGCGGCGTAGTCGATGGCGGCGGCCGAGAGAAACGCATAGCGGATCGCGTTGTCGGGATAGTCGACACCGGCTTCGTAATAGATGCCGTCGCGATCGTACAGGTCTGGACAATCGAGCAGCAGCACGCGCGCGCCGCGGCCAATGGGCTGCTCGAGCAGCCGCGCGCTGAACCGGTGCCCGGCCACTTCAACGGCCACCGTGCCGGCCACGGGGCCGTCGGGCGCTCCGCGATAGCGAGGCGTAATCAACGTGACGTCGTGACCGAGCCGGCCCAGGGCCTTCGGCAGCGCGGTGGCCACGTCCGCCAGCCCTCCGGTCTTCGAGAACGGCTGCGCCTCGGAGGCGATCATCAGAATGCGAAAGCTGGGGGGCGCGGCCGGCATTCGCGGCGTCACGGCTTTCTTGGCCATGGTCTGAGTGTATTGCAGGGATCCCTGATCCCTGATCCCTGATCCCTGATCCCTGATCCCTGATCCCTGATCCCTGTATGATCCCCCCGTGTCCGGCTCCTCCCCGAGCAGTGCTCGTGCCCTCCCTCGTGACATCGCCGAACTAAAGGCCCTGGCCGAGCTTCAGCCAGAATTGGCGTCGGCCGCCCAGTTGCAGATCAGCCTGATTGAGACCGTGCGCCGGGTGCAGGGCCGCCTGACCACGCCGTGGATAGACGCCACCACCGAGGAACTGACGGCCCGCCTGGCCAAGGGGCAGTCGTTGCTTTCGTTCGATCAGATCCTGTTCGAGTGGAACGACGTGCGGCTGTTGATTCGGCAGATTGCCGACATCCTGCGCCGCCACGATGCGATCGATGCAGACGGCGTCATCGCGCTGCACAACGTCGGCCGCGCCGCCGACCTGCCGGAACGCATGCACGCCTGGTTTGACGGCATACCATCGCCCGATGTGGAGATGCTGGACGAGGTGCTGGTGTGGGCCGCGCGCCCGTACGTGCAGCGGACCGCGGAGGTGTTACAGCAGCGGGTGAATTTCGACGGCTGGGGCCGGCGCACGTGTCCGGTCTGCGCGGCCGAGCCCGACTTCTCGGTCATCACCCCGGCCGCCGAGCGCCAGCTGGTCTGCTCCCGCTGCCTGGTGCGCTGGGCTTTCGCCGCCACCGACTGTCCGTACTGCGGTAACCACGACCGATCGACGATCACCTCAATGGCGACGCCCGATGGCGTGTACCGCGTGATGATCTGTCAGCCGTGCGGGCGCTACATCAAGGCCCTGGATGCACGAAAGTCGGCCCGCCCGTTGCTGCCGTATGCTGATCCGATTGTGACGCTGCCGCTGGACGCGGCGGTGATGAAGCGACAGGGGAAATAGCGAATGCGTTCGCTATTCTAAATTCGTTAGTCGTTATTGTCCTGTTGCTGGTGCTGAGCGTCGCCGTCGAGCAACGCCTTGGTGCGGCTGCTTATCCAGTTGAACAGGTGGCGCGTCTCCCAGAACCGGCTGGCGTTCGACTTGGCGCCGAGCACGACGAACGCGACCTGCTGACCCGACTGCGGCAACCGCAGCAGTGTCGCCAGACAGTAGCCCGAGCGATTGATGAAGCCGGTCTTGCCGCCGATCACGTCGATGTCGCCGCTAAGGACGATCTGGTTGGTGCTGCGAGCGGTAATGGTCCGCGTGCCCGACTGCGTCGTGTAGGTCTGCTTGCGCATGATGCCGCCGACGCGGTCGTCAGCCGAGGCGTGCGCGATCAACCGCGCGAGGTCGTAGGCTGAGGAGACGTTCTCGGCCAGCAACCCGGACGGATCGGCATAGCGGGTGTTGATCAACCCGAGTTCAGCCGCCTTGTCGTTCATCTTGGTGATGAATCCCTCGGCGCCGTAGGGAGAGATGCGAGCCAGGGCGCGGGCGGCGGCATTGTCGGACCCGACCAGCAACAGGTTCAGCAAATCATCGGCGGTCAGCTTGAAGCCGTTACGCAG
>SHUG01000105.1 GCA_009694735.1 Acidobacteriota bacterium
AATCACACCTGGACGAAGTTCGTGCTGGAGGGGCAGAAGAGCATGGCCGCCGCCGGATGTGCGTTCGCGCATTTGAACGGCGACCAGCGTCTGGACCTGGCGTGCATTGGCACGGCGACCGCGAACCTGAAGTGGTACGAGAACCTGCCGGCGAAATGAATCTGATTCTCGCCAGCCGCTCGCCGCGGCGCGCGGAACTGCTCGCCGCCGCTGGAATCTCGTTCGATGTCCTGGCGGCCGACATTGACGAAACGCCGCAGGCCGGTGAAGCGCCAGAGGCGTATGTCGAGCGTCTGGCGATCGAGAAAGCGCGCGCGGTGCTGTCATTGCGGCCTGATTCCACCGTGCTCGGCGCCGACACCACCGTCGTGATCGACGGGCTGATTCTCGGCAAACCCGCTGATGCACGAGAGGCGACCGAGATGCTGCAGCGGCTGCGTGGACGCGTGCACGACGTGTTCACCGGCGTGGCGCTGGTCAGCGCTGCGGGCGAGCAGTCGGCCGTGGAACGCACGCGCGTCTGGTTCGATCCAGTGACAGACGAAGACATCTCTTGGTACGTCGCCAGCGGGGAGCCCGTCGATCGGGCCGGCGCCTACGCGATCCAGGGCCTGGCGTCCCGGTTCATCCCCCGGATCGAGGGTTCGTACAGCAACGTCGTGGGGTTGCCGGTGGCGCTGGTCTCTAGTATCCTGATGAAGGAGAAGCCACTCCGGCTAAGTCTTTAATTATGAAGTACAAAGCGGTCAAGATCGGTCTCACGAGCCTGGTTCTCGCCATGACCTTCGGCGGTCTTCTGTACACGACGATGGCCGAGAGCACCGAATACTACAAGCACGTCGACGAAGTGATGGTTCAGCCCGATGCCTGGTACGGCAAGAAGCTGCAGATGCACGGCTTCGTCGTGCCCAACTCGATCATGAAGCGCAAGAACGCCTTGGACTACCAGTTCCAGGTCCAGAGCAACGGCCACATCGTCAACGCCACTTACACCGGCGTGGTGCCCGACACGTTCAAGAGCGATTCCGAAGTGGTGCTGAAGGGCGTCCTGTCGGCCGAGGGGTTCAAGACGCAGCCCAACGGCGTGATGGCGAAGTGCCCCTCGAAGTACGAAGCCAAGCCCGGAGGCACCACCGCGCCCTCTGGCAAGTACTGAGGAGGCCGGCATGGCATCACTCGGCGCCCTCATCCTCCTGCTCACGTTCGTGACCGCGGCCTACGCGGTCGCGGCCTCCGTGGCAGGGGCACGCCGCCGCAACACCCGCCTCATCGAAAGCGGCATCGGCGCGTTCTACACGGTGGCCGCGTTGATGACGGTCGCGTCGGGCCTCATCATCCACGCCTTCGTCGCCGGCGACTATTCCATCCGCTACGTCCAGCGTTACTCCGACAGCGTGCAGCCAATCTTCTACAAGATCACCTCCTACTGGGGCGGCCTCGACGGCTCGGTAATGTTCTGGGTGTTCCTGCTATCGATCTTTGGTTCGGTGGCTGTCAAGGTCAATCGCGATAGCCATCGCGAGTTGATCCCCTACGTCGTGGCGGTGATCGCATCAGTGGAGATGTTCTTCCTCTTCTTGATGATCATTCACAACAACCCGTTCGCGACCTACCTCACCGAGTCGCCGACCGACGGCCGCGGGTTGAATCCGCTGCTGCAGAACTTCTACATGGCGATTCATCCGCCGACCATGTACCTCGGCTTTGTCGGCATGACCATTCCGTTCGCGTTTGGCATGGCCGCGCTGATCACCGGTCATTTGGATGACTCGTGGCTCCGTGCGGTGCGCCGCTGGACGATGTTCTCCTGGTTCTTCCTGTCACTGGGCCTCACGCTCGGCATGATCTGGGCGTATGAGGAACTCGGCTGGGGCGGCTACTGGGGCTGGGATCCGGTGGAGAACGCCGGCATGCTGCCGTGGTTCACGGCCACCGCGTTCCTACATTCGGTGATGGTGCAAGAGCGCCGCGGCATGCTGCGCGTGTGGAACGTGTCGCTGGTGATCATCACGTTCCTGCTGACCATTGTCGGCACCTTCCTGACGCGCTCCGGGGTCGTGCAGTCGATCCACGCGTTCGGCGAGGATCCCGAATTGGCGCGCTACTTCGCCGCGTTCATGATCTTCACCCTGGTCTTCAGTTTCGGCTGGGTGATTTATCGCCTGCCGTTGTTGAAGGCGCGTCACGAGCTCGACTCGTGGATGTCGAAAGAAGCGGCGTTTCTTGCCAACAACTGGGTGCTGCTGTTCGCGGCGATGTTCGTGCTGTTCGCCACGTTGTTCCCGACCATTACCGAGGCGATCAACGGCGAACGCCTGACCGTCGGGCCGCCGTTCTTCAACCGCTGGATGGTGCCAATCGGCCTGATCCTGCTGGTGTTGACCGGCACCGGTCCGCTGCTGGCGTGGCGCAAGTCGACGATCATGAACTTGAAGGACTCGTTCATGTGGCCGGTCTTGAGCGCGCTGGTGGTGGGCGGCATGGTCGTGGCCATGGGCGTGCGGGTGTGGGGCTCGGGTTTGTGCTTCGCACTGAGCGCCTACGTCCTGACTACGCTGATCCAGGAATTCATCCGCGGCTCGAACGTGCGGCGCGGCATGACCGGGACGGATCTGCTGACCGCGATGGTCGGCCTGGTATCGCGCAACAAGCGGCGCTACGGCGGCTACATCGTGCACGTCGGTATCGTCTTGATCTTTCTCGGTTTCGCGGGCGAGGGCTTCAGCCGCGATCAGCAGCTGCTGCTGAAGCCGGGCGAAGAAGCCACGGTTGGCGATTACACGCTCCATCTGGATGCCATCCGGGTGACCGACGATGGCCAGAAGCAGATGGTGACGGGCCACATCACGGTAAAGGACAAGAACGGCGCGGTGCTGGAGCAGATGCGGCCGGCCAAGTGGTACTTCCGGAAGCACGAGGAAGAACCGACCACCGAGGTCGCCATCCGCCGGATGTTCGCCGAAGATCTCTACGTCGTGATGCCGGCGTTCGAGATTGAAGAACAGACCGCCAGCGTCGAAGTGCACATCAACCCGCTTGTGAACTGGGTGTGGTTCGGGTTCGGCATTCTCGCCATCGGCACCGGCATCGCGCTGTTGCCGGAGACCGCCATGGGCTTCGCGGTCGCGACGATGCCCGCTGGCGCACTAACTGCGTCGGTGTTGCTGCTGTGCCTGCTGTTGCCGACCGCACGGGCGTTCGCGCAGCACGTCGAGACCGGACAGGATCCCCGGCTCGAGAAGATCACGTCGCCCGAGGCGAGGGAAGTGGCGCACAAGCTGGCATGCTGGTGCGGCGGCTGTTCGAAGCTGCCGGTCGGCCAGTGCTCCTGCGGACACTGTGCGGTGGAGCGCGCGAAGATCGATGTGATGCTCAAGGAAGGCAAGAACGAGAGCCAGATTCTGAAATTCTACGTCGACACCTTCGGCGGCAGCCAGATCCTGAGCGAACCGCCCAACAGCGGCTCCGGTCGCGTCGTGTGGCTGATGCCGATCGTGGTTGGCGTCGGCGGACTGCTGACGGCCGCGTACCTGGCCATGCGCTGGTCGTCGCGACGCACCGCGATCGCGGGCATGCCCGCGGGCATCGAGAATCCCGAGATGGCGGCGCGGCTGAACGACGATCTGCGCAACCTCGATTAATGGCGATCGACGAGAGCTTGGGCAAACCTAAAGGTTTGCCCCCACAGGAGCCGTTTCTTCAGCCGTGGCAGTTCTTCCTGCTCGGCGGCATGCTGGCGGCCACCGCGACCGTGATTGTCGCGACGGGGCAGCCGCCGGCCAACATCATCATTCTCAGTCTGACGGTGGTGTCGGTGAGCTTCGTGGGGCTCGGCGCCTATCGGATGCTGGCGCCGCTGGCGTCGGCTGATCTTGACGCGCCGATCATGATCGGCGGCCGCACGCGGGTGGCCCTCGAGCGTGAGAAGGCGCGCGTGCTGCGATCGCTCAAGGAGCTCGAGTTCGATTTCGCGATGCGCAAGATGTCGCAAGCCGACTTCGACGAGATGGCCGGCCGATTGCGGCAGCGCGCCCTGGGCTTGATGGAGCAGTTAGACGCCGGCGGCGGTTATCGCGATCAGATCGCAAAAGAAGTCGAGCAGAGGCTCGGTGGTTCGGATGAAACTGTTATTCCGGGAGCATGCGCGGAGTGCGCCACGGCCAACGATCCGGACGCCCGTTTCTGCAAGTCCTGCGGCCGCCGATTTAGTACCGCCACAGATTAGGCACGGATTTGACACCGATGACCTTCAACTCTCAGAGGTGCCAGAAGGCCGGCACTTTAGTGCTGGCGCTCCTGATCGCATTGGCCATGGCGACGTCGTCGTTCGCGCAAGTGGCCATGCCCGACGCCAGTGCGATGGCCGGCACGCCGTTGCCGGCGCCTGAACTACCGAATGCCACCGTGACGGTACGTGTGCTGCGCGAGCGCATGGGTAATAACGTCGCCGCGCAATCAGTGACGCTCACGGTCGGCGGCGCGTCGCGCACGGCGACCACCGATGGGCAGGGCCGCGCGCAGTTTGAGCGATTGGTCGCCGGCACGCTCGTGCAGGCGTCGACGACTGTCGATGGCGAACTGCTCACGTCACAGGAGTTCCCGGTGCCGGCCAAGGGCGGTGTGCGCGTGGCGCTGATTGCGGGAATCCAGCGCGTCGCCGACGCCGAGAAGGCGGCGGCCGCGGCAGGAGCCAAGGAGCCGGCCCGCCCCGGCGTGGTCGAGTTTGGCCCAGAGTCGCGCCTCATTTTCGAGTTCCAGAACGACACCCTCACCGTGTTCTACCTCCTGGAGGTCTTGAACAACGCGCGCACGCCGATCGACATCGGCGGCCCCATCATCATGGAACTGCCGACCGGCGCGTCCGGGGTGTCGATGATGCAGGGCTCATCACCGACGGCGTCGGTTCGTGGCGACATCCTGACCATCACCGGGCCGTTTGCGCCGGGCAAGACCTCGGCCCAGGTGGGTTTCTCGCTGCCCCAAGCCGGGGCGGCGTCCACCATTCAACAGAAGATGCCGGTCGCCCTTGGGCAGTTGTTCGTCGCGGCCGAGAAGGTGGGCGCCATGCAGCTGTCGTCGCCGCAGCTCACCGAGACACGCGACATGACGTCCGACGGCCAGGTCTTCATCATGGGCACGGGCGGCCGTCTCAACGCGGGCGACACGCTGGTGGTGAACCTGTCGGGTATGCCGGCGCACAGCCCGTGGCCGCGCAACGTGGCACTCGGCACGGCCCTCCTGGTGTCGGTGGTGGGGCTCTGGCTGTCGCTGTCACCGAAGGCCGCGCGCGCGTCGGAAGACGCCAAGCTGGAGACGCGCCGCGAACGGCTGCTGGTCGAACTGGTGGTGCTCGAGCGCAAGCGCCGGCAGAAGCCGCTGTCGCCGGCCGATGAGGCGCGGCTGCAGCGGCTGACGTCTGACCTCGAAAAAGTGATGGCGGCGCTCGACCTCGGGCCTCATGCACAGCGACTTTGAAACGCTGGCGGTCATTGATGTGGCGCGCCACTACGGCCGGCGCAAGGCGTTGTCGCACGTGAACTTCACCTGCGCCGCGGGCGACATCATCGGCCTGCTGGGGCCGAACGGCGCCGGCAAGTCGACGCTCCTCAACATCCTGGCCACGCTGCTCGCCGCGTCGCGCGGACGTGTGGAGTATGGCGGCCGGACGGCGGAACAGGCGGGCGCCGATATTCGCGGCCGGATTGGGATGCTCGGGCACGACCTGTTCCTCTACCCCGAGCTCACGGCTCGCGAAAACCTCGTCTTCTTTGCACAACTCTACGGACTGTCAGGCGCTCACGCGCGGGTGCAGGCCGCGCTCGACCGGGCGGGACTCGGCGATCGCGCCGATGATTTCATGTCGGGGTTTTCCCGCGGCATGCGCCAGCGGGTGGCGCTCGAGCGGGCCCTGCTGCACGCGCCCAGGTTGCTGTTGCTCGACGAGCCGTTCACCGGACTGGATCAAGCCTCCACCAAGGCCCTGGTCGATCGCTTGCGCGAATGCCAGCAGGCCGGCTGCATCGTCGTGCTGGCCACTCACGATCTGGATATTGTCGACGGCGTGTTGTCGCGCGCGGTGTTCCTCCAGAACGGCCGGCAGGTGGGCGAGCCAGGCCCCGGCACCGCGCTACGCGAACGCTACCGTCAGGCGATGACGACATGATGCGGGCGTTCTTTCGCGTCGCGTGGATCGTGGTCAAGAAGGATCTGACCATCGAAGTGCGCAGCCTCGAGATTCTGTCGACCACGATCTTCTTCGCGGTCACCGTGGTGTTGATGTTTTCGTTCGGCTTGGTGGTGGATGGACGGCCGCTGAACGACGTGGCCGCCGCCATCCTCTGGGTGGCCATCGCGTTCTCCGGAACCCTGGCGCTGGGCCGGACGTTCGAGCGCGAACGGCATAACGACACCTTGCGGGCCCTGCTGCTGGCGCCCGCCGATCGGCCCGCGTTGTACGTGGGCAAACTGGCCGGCATCCTGCTGCTGCTGGCGCTGGTGGAGTTGGTGCTGGTGCCGCTGGTGGGGCTGTTGTTCGCCGCGCCGATCTTCGTGCATGGCTTCCACCTGGTCGCGTTACTGGCCGGCGGCACCATTGGCTTCACTGCCGTCGGCACCCTGTTCGCGGCCATGCTGGTGCGCGCCCGCAGCCGCGATGTGCTGCTGCCCATCATGTTGTATCCGATGACCGTTCCGGTCATGATTGCGGGAGTTCGTGGGACGGCGGCACTCTTTCAGCCGACGCCGGACCTGGCGGTGGCGCAGTTCTGGATTGGCCTACTCGGGTTTTTTGACGTGGTGTTCGTCACGCTCGCGCTGTGGACGTTCGACCCCGTGATGACGGATTGACGGGCCACCCCGACGGGTGGCGACGACCAAGATGACGCGATCAACGCTCGTGATGCTGGCCCTGGCGGCCGGAATGTTCGCCCTGGCGCCGTGGATGATCAACGCCGCGCCCAACGAGGCGACGATGGGCCTCGTCTACAAGATCTACTTCTTTCACATGCCGTCGGCGTGGATGTTCATGGTGGCGGCGATCGCGTCGGGCATCGCCAGCGCGCGGTTCCTGTTCCTGAAGCGGCCGTCGGCCGACGGGTGGGCGCTGGCCGCGGGCGAGCTGGCCGTGCTGTTCGGTGCCTTCACCCTGGTGACCGGCCCGTTATGGGCGCGCAAGGCCTGGGGCGTGTGGTGGGTGTGGGACGCGCGGCTCACGTCCAGCCTGATGCTGTTCATGATCTTCGTCGCCTACCTGTTGCTGCGAAAGTACGGCGGCCCGGGATCGGACAAGCTGGGCGCCGGCATGGCGCTGTTCGGCATGGCGAATGTGCCGTTCATTTACGTGTCGGTCAACTACTGGCGCACCTTCCATCCGCTGACGTCGGTGGTGCCGACGTTGCCGGTCGAGATGGGCATTCCGCTGTGGTACTGCGTGACCGCGTTCACGCTGCTGTTCATTGTCTTGTTGCGGATGCGGGCGCGGCTGGAACACCAGCGCGCGCGCGTCGAAGCGCTGTATCTCCTCGAGGATGAATCGTGATGCGACTTCGCAGCTTGTTGCTTTGTGGGTGCCTGATCGCCATGCCGATCGCCGCGACCGCCGCGCAGCCGCCGCCGTCAGGCGACTTCGTGCCGGTCGACGAGACCCTGCCGGGCGAACAGATTCCGGCGCTGCCCTTGATCGCGACCGCCTATGGGTTCATCTGGGTCGTGCTGCTTGGCTACGTGTGGACAATTGGCCGGCGGTTGCAGAAGGTCGAATCTGAACTCGCCGCGCTCGAATCGCGGGGCAAGTAGATGGACATCGGCGTCCCGAACGCGGCGCACTTCGTCTTCATCCCGGCCGTGCTGATCGTGGGGGTCGTGGTCGGTTGGATTCTCGGCTCGCGCGCCGCGCAGGACGCGATGGCGTCGGAGATGCGGAAGCGCGAAGAGCGGGCGAAGAGGACGGAACGGTCCGCCTAAAGGCGGACGCCACATGGGCCTAGCGGCCTAGTGCCAGGCGCTGCGCGAGCACTTCCGGCAAACCTTCCTCAAGTATTCGCGCTTGCGCCTGCGCCACCGGGTACTCCACGCGGTGAATCGTCACCTCGCGGGCGGCGGTATCGACCACCGCGAACCCGGCCCTGGGGTCGCCGTCCCGCGGCTGCCCGACCGATCCCGGATTAATCAAGTAGCGGTTCGCTTCATCGAGTGGGATGGTCAGCGGCCGCTGGTGGTCGGCGGTCGACAGCCCGAACTGATCCCGAGACAGGTAGTGGCCGACCTGTACGTGCGTGTGACCGAACAGGCAGAGCGGGCGACGTGCCGAATGCATGGCGCGCAGCGCATCCAGGTCGTCAAACACGTACGCGTCTTCATCGAACGGCGTGCCGTGACAGATTTCGATGAAGTCATCGACGACCAGCGGGCCGGCCGACAGGGCGGCCAGCCACTCGCGATTGCCCGGCGTGAGGGCGTCGTGGGTCCAGCGAATGGCGCTGCGGGCGACGGCGTTGAAGCCTTCAGGGCTCTCGATGCCCGAGCCGACCTTGTCGTGGTTGCCGCGAATGAGCGCGTGCGGCGCCAGCGCTCGCACGCGATCGCAGATCGCATTCGGGTCGGCGCCGTAGCCGACCAGGTCGCCCAGCACCAGCACCCGCTCGTAGGCAAGCGGAACGGCGGCGGCCATGACGGCTTCATAGGCCTCGAGATTCGCGTGTATGTCGCTGATGACCAGGTAGCGCATTTAGGTATTTAGCCAATCCACGATGTGATCGACGAGCTCCTCCACGGAGCCTCGTCCTGCGTCCACCCGGAAGTGCGCCTGGCGGTATGCCGCGAGGCGCTGATTATAGAGCTGTTCCATCTCCCGGCGATCGGCGGCGAGTGGACGCCGGCCATCCACGGGAATGCGGGCGAGCACGGTTGCGAACGGGGCGTCGAGCCAGACCACTGCGCCGTCCTTCAGCATCAGCTCACGATTGGCCGGGTCGGCAAAGGTGCCGCCGCCCGACGCGACCACCGCGCCCCGCTCGGGCAGCAGGTCGATCAGCACCTTTCGCTCGCAGGCCCGAAAGTACGGCTCGCCGTCCTGGCGGAAAATGGTCGGGATGTCGCGCCGCTCGTTGCGCTCGATGCAGGCATCGATGTCTTCCACCTGCCAATCGAGCCGTTTGCCAAGAGCCCCGGCGGCGGTGGTCTTGCCGGCGCCCATGAAGCCAACCAGGTAAACCTTGTCAGCCTTCACGCGCCAGCCTTTCCAGGTCGTCGAAGAAGGCGGGGTAGGAGACGGCCACGGCGTCAGCGCCCTCGATCAGCGTGGGGCCGGTGGCGCCGAGCGCGGCGATCGCAAAGGCCATGGCCAGGCGATGGTCGTGGTTGGCGTGAACGGTGCCACCCGTGAGCCGGACGCCAGAACGAACCTGGAAGCCATCGGGCCGCTCATCAGCGTCGGCGCCCATCGCCCGCAGGCCCGCGACCAGTTCGGCAATGCGGTCGCTCTCCTTGACGCGCAGTTCACCCGCGCCCGACACCGTGACGCTGCCGCCAAAGGTGCCGAGCGTGGCCAGCACGGGCAGTTCGTCGATCACCTCAGGCACTTCCTCCGGGGCAATCACGAGGTCTCGCATCGCCCGGTGTCGCACCCGCAGGCGGCCGACCGGCTCGCCATTCCATTCATCCTCGACGATCGTGTCGACCTGCGCGCCAAAGCGCCTCAGCACCTCCAGCAGGCCGGCGCGGCTCGGGTTCAGGCCAACATCGGTGATCGTCACGTCCGAGCCCGCCAGCGCCGAGGCCGCGACCGCCATGAAGGCGGCCGAGGAGAGATCGCCGGGTACGCGCAGCCCGCGCCCCGAGAGCCGCTGGCCGCCTCTCAGAGTGATCGAGCGGCCCTGGATCGCCACGGTGGCGCCGAACGCCACCAACGCGCGCTCCGTATGATCGCGGGTCGCCGCCGGTTCGCTCACCCGGGTCTCGCCACTGGCCTGGAGCCCGGCCAGCAGAACGGCGGACTTGACCTGGGCACTTGGCGTGTCGGGCGCGAAATGAATGCCCACCAGGCGGCTGCCGTGAATGACGACCGGCGGGCGGTCTCCCGGGCCTGCGGTCACCGTGGCGCCCATTTGCGTGAGGGGACCGATAATTCGCCGCATGGGCCGGCGCGACAGTGAGGCGTCGCCGATCAGGGTCGATACGAAAGGGTGGGCGGCGATCACCCCGCCCAGCATTCGCATGGTGCTGCCGGAATTGCCGCAATCGAGCGGTCCGGACGACCCCACAAGGCCCCGCAGGCCGCGACCCTGGATCGTGACGATCGGCGGATCCCCATCGTCGGGGGCGGGTGTTCGTGAGACGATAGCCCCAAGTGACGCCAGGCAGGCGAGCGTCGATGCGCAATCGGCGCCGGGCGCATAGTTGGAAACCGTGGAAGGGCCATCGGCAATGGCCGCGAGCAATGCGTAACGGTGTGAGATGGATTTGTCCCC
>SHUG01000106.1 GCA_009694735.1 Acidobacteriota bacterium
CACACCTGACAAGCGCCGCCGGCAGTCGGGCTACGCGAGGCGGACGTGGTAGTAGCCACCGGCCGGCGCGACCTGCAGCGACGCCTCAAAGGCGTGGCCAAGGCGGGGGGCGGTAAGCACGTCGGCCTTGGCTCCGTCGGCATCGACCCGGCCGTCTCGCAGCAGGATCACACGGTCGATCTCGGGGATGATCTCGTCAACATGATGGGTCACGAGCAGAATCGTCGTGCCACTCTGCGCCAGCACGCGAACCCGCTCCATGAACGCGTGGCGCGACACCAGGTCGAGGCCGCGGGTCGGCTCGTCCAGCACCAGTGCTTCGGGCTGATGTACCAGCGCCCGGGCAATCAGGACCCGCCGCGCTTCGCCGGTTGACATGGTGTCGAGCGTAGCGGCGGCCAGCCGGCCCGCATCGATGCGCTCGAGTGCCTCGATCGCCGCGCGGCGCATGGTGTCGGTGACTCGCTGGTGCTCAAAGGTTCCGTGCGTGGCAAAGAATCCGGAGACCACGGCATCAAGTCCGGTCAGCACGCCGTTGGCGTTGCCGCGAACGAACCGGTCGTGGAGATCTGAAGAGACGAGACCAAGCTTCGAGCGCAGCGCAAAGACGTCCCAGCGATTCTGGCCGAAGACTCTTATCGGCGGGGCGCCAGATGCGTGGCCAAGCGGGTAGAGCTCGAGTGTCAGCAACTTGATCAGGGTTGACTTGCCCGCGCCGTTGGGGCCGAGAATGGCGGTGTGCTCGCCACCGCGTATGGTCAGGGTGAGGCCATCCAGAATGCGCCGGCCGCCGAGCATCACTACCGCGTCGGCGAGTTCGAGGAGCGGCGGATTCACTCGCCGCCCTCCGCTGGCCACACTGCCACTGACCAGTCTTCCCACATCAAGCCATCCACGCGCTCGAACTCGCGGACGTTCGCTGTGACGAGCGTCATGCCACGCCGCGCCGCTTGCCCCGCCAGCAACGAGTCATACGCCCCGATCGGACGGCGCTCCTGCTCCAGCAATGCGCGTACCTCACCGGCGGCCCGGGCGTCGGCCTCGTCGAAAGGCATCAGGCGAATGGGGCCCGACAGGAACGCCTGCAGCCGCTCGGTGTTGTAGTCGCGCCGTTCACTCTTCGCCACGCCGTACCAGAGTTCGTGCACGGCGACCGTGGAGACGCAGACGACGGAGCCTTCGGCCAACACGTCCTTGAACCGGCGCCGAACGGGAACGGACGAACCGTTGATCAACGCGATACACGCGTTGGTGTCGAGCGCATACTCGATCATGAAAAGTCGGCGCGCGGCGCCGCCGCCGGCTGATTGCGCCCGTCAGGCATGAAGGGCTCGGCGTACCGGTCGAGATCGGCAAACCAATCGTCGACGTTCGACTCCACCGGTTCGAGCAACACACCCCGGCCGTGGCGAGTGATCCGCACCTCGGTGCCCGGGAAGCGGAACTCCAGTGGCAGGCGCACCGCCTGGCTGCGACCGTTCAAAAAAAGCTTGGCGAGTTTGTTCACGGGTTGACCCTCCTGGACGTGAGTATATACCATCAATATATATCACGATTTGGGTCTATGCGAGATCCACCGGCAACAACGCCATCGGCTGGTTGTGATCGAGGAATTCGCGGCAGATCCGGTGGAAATCGGCGGCGGTCTGCGTGCATCGGATCTGATGCCAGAAGGCTCCCGGCACACCCTCGCCAAGATAGCCGAGGAACTTCTTCATGCGCTCGCACCGCACCTTCTCGGGCTTGTCGGAAAAGCCCTGGGCGTCCCACAGGGCGCGAATGTAGTTCCAGACGTCGCGGCCGGTCGGCAGGGTCACGGCCTCGCCGCGTAGTTGCTGGCGAATCTGGTTGAACAACCACGGGCTGCGGATCGCGCCGCGCCCGATCATCAGGCCGCGGGCTCCGGTCCGCGTCAGCAACTCCTCCGCCTGGGCTGCCGAATACACGTGGCCATTCGCAATCACCGGGCACGGCATCGTCTCGACCGCCTGCCGGATGCGGTCGTAATGCACGGGCAGCCGGTACTGCTGCGCCACGGTGCGCGCGTGCACCGTCAGCGCATCGAGCGAGTGCTTCGCAAAGATCGGCAGCAACCGATCGAACTCATCCACTGACGCGAACCCGAGGCGGGTCTTCACCGTGAACTTGATCTGCACCGCTTCGCGCAGCGCGCCCAGAATGGCGTCGATCCGCTGCGGCTCGCGTAGCAGGCCGCCACCGGCACATTTCCGATAGACGATCGGCGCGGGGCACCCAAGATTGAGATCGATGGCGGCAACCGGGAGCTGCTGTAGAAACTTCGCGGTGCGCACCAGCGCCTGGATATCGTTGCCAATCAATTGCGCGATGACAGGACGCCCGGTGGTGTTCTGGCGGATCGCATCGAGAATCCACTTCTCCGGCGTCGACGTGTCGTGGACGCGGAAGTACTCGGTCCAGTAGAGGTCGGCGCCCCCGTATCCGTGGACGAGTGTCCAGAAGGCACCGTCGGTGACTTCCTGCATCGGCGCCAAGGCCAGGATCGGCGCGGGGCCCTGCAGCACTTCGTCGAGTGTCATCGAAGGCGGCTCACGACCACCGACGCGCGCGAGCGCCTCGCCACGTCGTATGCGCTCGATCGACTCTGGAGTGAAACCATGGGCTTGCCGGATGGTGATTCCAAGGAAGGACCGTTGCGACTGGTTGCTTAGCTACTCGAACGGGAGGGCGTGCCCTACGCCCTGATCGGTGGCGTAGCCGTCCAGCTGCACAGCGCGGAACCGCGTTTCCGAATCCAAACATCTGCCATGTGAGGGCTTAATGATACCGCGCCGGGCTGATGCGCGCGCCCTCATCACGTCCCTTCAGGCCGCCATTCTGCAGCAGTGTGTATGGGCAGAACCCGGCGCCACGATCACCAAGTCCGAACTGCTGTACGGCGTCGAGGTGTCACCGCACCGCACGCAGGATGCCCGCGCACTCACCGCATTCCTGCCGTACGTCGACGTCCTCGACTTTCCCGACACCGCCGCCGTTCAATACGCCGGGATTCGCGCGGATCTGAAGCAGCGGGGAGCGCTCATCGGCGCCAACGATCGACTGATTGCCGACTGTTGCGTGGTTGGATGATTTCGCGATGGCGTGCATCCGTTGGGCGAAGGGGGATTGGTCGAGAGTCCAGCTCCGCCTTATCGGAGCGCGCTGGAGCGCGCTAGAATAGCGTCATGATTCCCGAGCGACCATTCGATGCTGGAGCTCGCGCTCAGACGGCGGAATGGCTCAAGAACTGGGCTCGCGTGGGGCCGCTGCTCGAGTCACGACGCGTGGTGGAGTTGCGCCAGCTCACCAGCGCCGAAGCCGCCCGAGTCGCCGTGGAATTGCTCTGGCCGATGGTCCCACGCGGTCCTGGCGATGACGGCGCGGGACTCGGTCCGATGCATGACGTGCTGCGGCGCCTGGCCGGTCGCGCATGACCCCGCCGCGACTGGTGGAAGCGGCCGCCGAACTCCTGGGTTTTCTCAGCGAGAACGGCCGATCCGCCTGTCTCATCGGCGGCTTCGTGGTCTCGCGATGGGGTGAGCCGCGCGTGACCAGGGACGTGGACGCGGCGGTGCTCGCCGACTTTTCCGAAGAGACCGCGGTGCTCAACTTGCTGCTCTCGAAGTTTCCCTCGCGAGATCCCGATCCGGTCCGTCGCGCCGAGCTTGGCCGGCTGGCGCTGCTCCGCGCCAGCAACGGTGTTGACCTCGACATCAGCTTCGCGGCATTTCCGTTCGAACTCGAGGTGCTGGAACGGGCGTCGGACTGGCAGCTCACCCCCGAAATAGCGGTGCGCACGTGCTCGGCTGAGGACCTGATTCTCTACAAGCTCGTCGCCGCGCGACTCATCGACCTGCACGACGTGCAATCGGTGGTCAGTCGCATGGGCGCCAGCCTCGACGCAGGTCGCGTGCGCCTCTGGGGCGGGCGCTTTGCGGAAATTCTGGAAAAGCCGGAGCTACTGGACCCCTTCGAAGCCGCCCTCCGAAAGCCCGGCCGACTGTCATAGGCATGCCGCGCGACGCGCGAGTTCGTCGGACGAAGTCTCGTACCGTCTCGGCAGGTCGTCAGCGAGGCCGGCCGCTCACCAGTCGTGCCACCTCGGCAAACCAGTTGGTCACGACCATGAATTGTGGCGGGCCAGCGTCAGGCGGTTGCAAGGTCAGGAACCGCATCCCGTCGGGGCTGACATCGTAGGCGGAGGTGTCGAAGCGGCCTTCGAACAGCACGGTCGAGGTTCCGGCGCTGAAACCGGCCCCGTTGTCACCGGCACGGACATCAGTTGGCGACCGCGCCAATAGAGCAACTCGCGGCCATTCGGGTGCCAGCGTGGCATCGTGCCGCCGTCAACACTAACCTGCCATCGCTCGACGCCCTGTGTCGCGTGCACCCACACCTGCTGGCGAGCGCCGTCGTCAGCCGTGATCGCCAGAAATCGGCCGTCGGGCGAAAACGCTCTGCTGTTGCCAGCCGGATTCGGCCGAACGACGTCGATGTCGCGCATCGTCCCGCCAGGCAGCGAGTAGATCTTTAAACCGGTCTGAACGTCAGCGATCTGTCGACCATCTGCTGACACCGAGGCGCCTGATCCTCGAACGCCTGCGACGTCGGTTTCCTGCTGGCTGCAGGTGGCTCGCTGCTCGGCCAGGGTCCAACCATCTGGCCGCTCCGACTGGTAAATCACGCGATCGCTGCTGCCGAACCACGAAGCACCGAGGGTGCGGCTCGGCGTGTCCAGGCGGATGCCGGTCCCGCGAGCGAGATCGTGGACCCACAGGCCGGCGTCGGCGACGTCGGTGCGCATTGAGACAATGCGCGTGCCGTCCGGAGAAAGACGCGCGGTTCTGTACTGCGCCACCTTGAGCGCGGTGGGCGTCACACGACCGCGCCGGTCCACCCACACTGGTGTGCCCACTCCCTCTCCAAGACCGCGGCCGGGCACGGCCACCAGAGTGCCTGCCGCCGAAAACGAAAACTGCGCCGCGCCAGACGACTCCGTCAGCACATCGTCCAGCACCTTGACCGGCGGACCGGTCGCCTGCAACCGCTCGAGATCGAACGGAATCGCGGTCAGTGCCCCATCGCGCGAATACACAATGTGGCCGGTGGGAATGTAGCGGGGATTGGTGCCACCCTCCTGGGAGATCCCCTCAAATAACGCTATTACTTCAGGGGAATCGCGCCACGCGCGAGGCGCTGCGACAAGTCCTCACCCTCAACGAGTTCGGCGTGAATGACGGCAGACGGGGGCAATGCCCACGCCCTCCCGTCAAGCCGTGCCGCCCCGTCCCGTGGCGTCGCCCCGACTGGTTCTAACGACCAGCACCTTGTCAATCCGCCGCCCATCCATGTCGATCACTTCGAACTTCATCCCGCCCCACTCGAAGAGATCGGCAGTCTTCGGCACCCGTCCCAACCGCGCCATCACGAAGCCGCCGATGGTGTGATACGCGCCGGACTCTTCCTCGGGAAGGGGATCCAGCGCGAAGTGGGTCGACACCGTTTCCATCGAAGCTGATCCATCGACCAGCCATGACCCGTCGCCGCGCGCGACGAACTCGCCCACCGCCTCGGCCGCATCGCCCGGCAGCTCGCCGACGATCGCCGTCAGCAGGTCGGTCACGGTGACGAGGCCTTCGACCGCGCCGTACTCGTCCATCACCAGCGCCACGTGCTTGTGCGAGCCACGGAACGACTCGAGCAGCTGCACGGCCGGCATCGAGTCGGGCACGAACAGCGCCTCGCGGGTCAGCGCGCGCAGGTCGATGTTGACACCGCGAAACGCCATCGGCAGCAGGTCGGCCGAGCGAACAATGCCGAGCACTTCGTCGAGGCCACCGTGGCAAACCACGAACTGGGTATGCGCGTGGGAGGCGAGAAACTCGCGGAGTTCCTCTTCGCTGGCATCGACATCGATCCATTCGATGTCGGGACGCGGCGTCATGATCGCCGCCACGCGCTGATCGCCCAGCTGGAAGACCCGCTGCACGATGTTCTCTTCGGTGGCGCCGACGGCGCCAGTCTCCGCGCCCTGGCTGATCAGCGCCTTGATCTCGTCTTCGGTCAGGTTCGGCTCGGCCTGGCCCTTGATCCCGAAAATGCGCAGTACCAGGTTGGTAGAGGCGGTGAGCAGCGTCACCGCCGGCGCGCCGATCCGTGAGAGCGCGATCATCGGCCCGGCCACCCACGAGGCAATCGCCTCGGGATTGTTCAAGCCAATGCGTTTTGGCACCAGCTCGCCGATGATCAGCGACAGGTACGTGATGACCGCCACGACCAGGCCAATGGCGATGATCTCGGCATAGGGCGCGAGTATGGCGACTTGCGCGATCGGCACCGCGAGCTTCTCGGCCAGGGTCGCGCCGCCGTACGCGCCCGCGAGCACGCCGACCATGGTGATGCCCACCTGCACGGTCGCCAGGAACTGGCTCGGGTCATGCGCCAGCGCCAGCGCGGTCTTCGCGCGCTCGTCGCCATCCTCGGCGCGCTGCTGCAGCCGCACCTTCTTGGCGGCCACCACGGAAATCTCCGACATGGCGAAGACGCCGTTGGCGAGGACGAGGAGGAAGATAACGAGGATTTCGGTGCCGATGGCCAATTGTAGCCTTTCGACCCCTGATTCCGGCCGCTCGCCCGGGGTGGGCAAACCCAGTCCCGGGCCGACCGTATAGTCAGGTAGCCATGCTGACTCTCACCAATGTGCGGAAGACTTTTGGCAAGACCGTGGCGGTCGACGGCCTGTCGCTGTCGGTCCGCAAGGGCGAGTTGTTCGGCTTACTGGGACCGAACGGCGCCGGTAAGAGCACCACCGTCAGCCTCGCCGTTGGCCTGCTGGCGCCCGACACCGGCACCATCACCATCGAGCGGTTCGGCAATCCCGCTGAACCGGCGGTCCGCCAGCAGATCGGCGTCGCGCCACCAACCATCGCCCTCTACGAACTGTTGAGCGGCGAAGAGAACCTGCGTTTCTTCGGCGAGGTCTACGGCCTGTCGGGCGCGGCGTTGGCCAGGCGCGTGGCCTGGTGCCTCGACTTTGTCGGCCTGACCGACCGCAAAAACGACGCGACCGGCAAATACTCGGGCGGCATGAAGCGGCGGCTCAACCTGGCCGCGGCCCTCGTGCACGACCCGCAGCTGCTGCTGCTCGACGAGCCGACCGTCGGTGTCGATCCGCAGTCGCGCAACAAGATCTTCGAGAACATCGAGGCCCTGCACGCCGAGGGTCGCACCATCATCTACACGACGCACTACATGGAAGAAGCCTGCGGCTGTGCCAGCGCTTTGCCATCGTCGATGCCGGACGGCTGCTGGCGCTTGGCACGGTGACCGAGCTATTGGTGACACACGGTGGACCACCGACCCTGGTCGTCAGGACCAACGGCGAAGAACGGCGCCTGCAGACGGCGGATCCCCTTGCGGAACTCAATCGCATGGCCGCCACCAACTCCATCGACGCGTTTCAGATGGAGCGGCCCACTCTCGAGCAGGTGTTTCTAAGCCTCACCAGCCGCAGTCTGAGGGACTGACCCATGAAACAGATCATCGCACTCGCCAAGAAGGACCTTCGCCTCATGCCGCGCAACAAGGCTGGCATGTTCTTCACGTTTGCCTGGCCCATTGTCCTGATGGTGCTGTTCGGCTTCGCCTTCGGCGGCAACGCGACGTCAGGTGGCGCGCAGCCCAAGATGCGCATTGCCGTCATCGACGCAGACAACAGCGACGCCTCGCGAAAGTTCCTGACAGGCCTGGAGGCATCGTTTGAGTTGACGCCAATGACGATGGCCGAGGCCGATGCAGCTGTGCGGCTGGGCCGACGCGCCGGCTACCTCGTGGTCACACCAGGGTTCGGCGCCGCGTCGCAGCGGGTCCTCGCGGGTCCGTCGCGGGAAGTGGAACTGGGTGTCGACCCGGGGCGCCAGGCGGAAGCCGGCATGATCGAGGGCCTGTTGATGAAGCAGGCCGGCGCCGAGTTGCTGACGCGCTTCACGTCCCGCGACGGCGCTGGCGAAGCGTGGCAGCCGCTCAAGATCACATCCAAGGCGGTGGCCCGTGAAGCGGAGCGGCCCCGAGAACGCCTTCGATGTCACGTTCCCGCAAGGTATTGTCTGGGGCCTCATTGGCTGCGTGATGACATTCGGCATCAGCCTGGTCACCGAGCGGACGCACGGTACGCTGGTGCGGCTGCGGATGGCGCCGCTCACGCGGACGCAGATTCTCGGCGGCAAGGCGCTGGCGTACTTCACGACGATCATGGTGGTCGAGGTGATCCTGCTGACGGTCGCCTTTGGGTTTGGCGTGCGGCCATCGTCGATGGGCATGCTCGCCCTCGCCGGCGTGTCGGCGGCGGTGTGCTTCGTCGGCGTCATGATGCTGATTGCCAGCCTGGGCAAGACCGAACAAACCGCCTCGGGCGCCGGCTGGGCGATTCTGATGCCGCTCTCGATGCTCGGCGGCGCCATGGTGCCGCAGTTCGTCATGCCGCAGTGGATGCAAACCGCGGGCATGGTCAGCCCCATCCGCTGGGTCATCCTGGCGATTGAGGGCGGGATCTGGCGCCGGTTCACGCTGAACGAGATGCTGCTGCCGTGCGCGATCCTGGTTTCGGTTGGGATCGTCTGCTTCATCGCCGGTACGCGAGGACTCAGGGAAACCTAGCCACTGAGGACACCGAGGACATGTCTCCGGTGTCCGCTGTGGCCAACGTTGTCTATACTCGCTAGGGATGTTCAAGCGGAAAACCGAGGGCTCCGTCATCTGCTCGTCGTGCGGCGTCCTGGTGGGCGTCAACGACGGCGACTGCTACAACTGCGGGCGGCGCAACCCCGGCCTGTGGGGCTTTGGCCCTGCCCTTCGCAGCCTCGGCAACGACCTCGGCTTCGTTCCCATCGTCACCGGGGGCACCATCATTCTCTACCTACTGTCGCTGGTGCTGTCGCGCGACGGCATACAGGTGGGCCTGTCACCCAGCACGCAAATGCTCATCTTGCTGGGTGCGAGCGGCGCGTTTCCGGTCGTGGCGTTGGGACGTTGGTGGACGTTTCTGACCGCCGGCTGGCTGCACGCCGGGGTGCTCCATATTTTCTTCAACGTGCTCTGGATTCGACAGCTCGCGCCGGAGATCGCCAACCTCTATGGCGCCGGGCGGATGATCATCATCTACACCGTGTCAGGCATCACCGGCTTCGCGCTGAGCACCGCGATGTTCTTCTCCCCGCTGCCGATCCCGTTCTTCGGCGGCGCCAACGTCACCGTCGGCGCCTCGGCGCCGGTCTTCGGGTTGCTGGGTGCGCTCGTGCACTACGGCAGGCGCACCGGCAGCAGCCACGTCGGCCAGGCGGGCCTGCAGTACGCGCTGATCATGGGGGTGATGGGGTTGATCATGCCAGGCATCGACAACAGCGCGCACCTCGGCGGCTTTGCCGGTGGTTACCTGGTGTCGCTGATTCTCGATCCGCTGAAGCCGGAACGCGTCGATCACCTGGCGGTGGCGGTGGGCTGTTTGCTGGTCACCTTTGTCGCCATCGTCGCGTCGGTGATCACCGCCTTGCCGTATTTCCAGTAGCGCTCGCACGTTTCTCCTCGCGTTTCGGGGTCAAGTTCGATTGGTAGGGCCGCGGCTACGCCGCAGTAGGGGTCGCGCTCCGCGCTCCTTCTAGGGCTCGGCGGCGCCGAGGCACCGAGCCCAATGGTTCGTGCTCGAACTCATCCTGACCGTTCATTCAGCTGTTTGGACCGCTCCATCCAAATGTTTGGATACCAACGGGACTCGTCCATGTCCAAAGCGGTGTGGAGGCTGTTTTGTTGAGGTAAACACACGGTTCCAGCTCTGTGACCGGTGGCATAAATGCTGCTCTTTTGGGGTGTGCAGCTCTGTTGTTGGGCCGAACTGCCGATAAGACGGGACGGCTCTTGTGTAAGAAGAAATATCGCCGGGTTTCCCCGGTGTTCTGGAGGCATAGAGAAACTATGACGTTTCGAAAAGCGCTAGTCGCGTCGGTGATGACACTCCTGGTGGCCACCACCGCTGCTGCACAACAGCAGACCGGTGAAATCTACGGTCGGGCGGCCGCCAAGTCGGGCGCCGTATTGCCTGGAGTAACGGTCACCATCGAAGGGCCCGCGCTGATCGCGCCGCGTGTGTCCGTGACGTCGGAAACGGGCAGCTACCGCGCACCCGAGCTGCCGATCGGCACTTACTCGGTCACCTTCAAGTTGCCCGGCTTCCGCACCATGGTCATGCA
>SHUG01000107.1 GCA_009694735.1 Acidobacteriota bacterium
CCGGCACGCCGTACTTGGAGAGAACAGCTTTGGCTTGATACTCGTGGATTTTCATGTGGGTTCGAGTCTAGATGTCTAGCTTAATACATCAGCATGGGGACCGGCTCATCACCGTGGAACGTGCCAACGCGCAGGTTCCCGCCAATTGGCTTAACGACCTGACAGACTCTGCGAGTGCTCGCAAGAGGCCAGTGGAACTCCGCGTTGATAGGCGCTCGGAGGAACAGGTATTGAAGTTCGGTCAGACTGACGTTTTCGAGGGGTGGCAATAGAATGAGTCTGCGATTTGTCCTCACCTGCATCGTTTGTCCCCCGCTGGCTGTGGTGAACAAGGGTTGTGGCACCATCCTGCTGGTGGCGATCGCAACTCTGTTTGGATGGATCCCGGGCGTTCTGCTGGCGCTTGCCCTTGGTGACGGGTGACCCAACGAGTTCTTTCTTTCAATCTACACTCCAGCCTGAGAGTCAAGGGCCTAACACGCATGCAGCTTGGCCCATTGAGCGCCGCGGACACTACTGTTAAGATAAAAATACAAAACTTCTGAGTCAGAAAGCCGCGTGCTTCTTTGCAACTCTCGACGAGAAGTGACGCTGCAGAATTAACCGATGTGAGTGCAGTGATTCTGAGGTGCTGCCTGGCTCCGGAGAGGACCTCTCGTGCTGACCGGCGGACTGCGTCTACCACTTCAAGAACCGACGACACACGCCGTCTAACGATCGGGCTGAGCCGCGGCGCTCACGATTCAGACGCCGTCGGCTCCAGCCCAAGTTAGCCGGATCAATGATCAGAGAAATCTAGCGGCTAGCCAGAACAGCTGGCAGAATCGCCTTCGGTGAGTCCGACTGTCCTACAGAGCGGCCCGTATCGGGTTTTCTTTTTCGCTAGACGCCGATTACGTCGACCAGTTCTTTCACAGCGCCGGCCGACTTGTTGAAGGCGGCCTGCTCCTCCGTCGTCAGCGTGACCTGGTAAATCTTCTCCACGCCCTTGGCGCCCAGCTTCACCGGCACGCCAACGAACAGGTCATGGATTCCGTACTCGCCCTGCAGGTAAACCGAGCACGGCATGATCTTCTTCTGATCCTTCAAGATGGCTTCGACCATGAGCGCGGCGGACGCGCCGGGCGCATACCAGGCGCTGGTGCCCACGAGCTTGGTGATCTCGGCGCCGCCGTTGGCGGTGCGGTCGCAAATCGCCGCAATGCGTTCGGCCGACATCAATTCCGTAATCGGGATGCCCGCAACCGTCGTATAGCGCGGCAGCGGCACCATGGTGTCGCCATGGCCGCCGAGGACGAACGACGACACGTTCTCGATCGAGACGCCGAGTTCCATGGCGATAAAGGTACTCATGCGCGCCGAGTCGAGCACGCCGGCCATGCCAATCACGCGCTCGCGTGGGAACTTGCTCAGCTTGAACACCGCCTGCGACATGGCGTCGAGCGGGTTGGCCACCGGAATAATGATGCAGTTGGGCGAGTGCTTGACGATTTCAGCCGTCACGTCCTGCATGATCTTGTAGTTCACGTTCAGCAGATCATCGCGGCTCATACCGGGCTTGCGAGGCATGCCTGAGGTGATGACGACCACATCGGAATTGGCGCTTTCCGAAAAGTCCTTGGTGCCCACGCCGACGACGCGCGACGCCGACCCTTCAATCGGGCACGATTCGTAAATGTCGAGGGCAACGCCCGCGGCCTTCGTCTCGGCGATGTCGACGACGACGACATCAGCCAGTTCCCGCTGCGCGATGGCACGCGCGACAGTTGCGCCGACATTCCCCGCACCACCAACGACCGTAACTTTCCGATTCATGAATACACTCCGTTAGGTCAGATTCCCTTTATTCGTTCGCGCGCGATCCACAGTTTCTGTGGAAAACCTTGTGGAAAAGTGCGCGTGAACACCGTGTAACGCCCACGTTCTGGAACAAATCAGCGGATTGCACCATTCGTGGTGCGCTTGCCTGTCGGTTCCTCGCGCCGGCCTCAACACAAGTGCTGTATTATATCGGCTCACGCGATTTCAATTCCCAGTTCAGCCTTCAACCTTCAAAAATCATCCCAGAGGCCTGCCGCCGCATGTTGATTGTTGTCGCCGACGACCTCCCCAAGACCGCCCTCGAACTGCTTCGCGCTGAAGGGTGGACCGTCGACGCCCGTTCAGGGCGAACCCCCGAACAGCTGAAGAGCGACTTGCCCGACGCCGACGCGATTGTCGTGCGCAGCGCCACCAAGGTCACGGCCGACATCATTGCGGCGGCGCCGAAGCTGCGCGCCATCGCCCGCGCGGGCACCGGTGTCGACAACGTCAACGTGGAGGCCGCCAGCGGCCGCGGCATCGTCGTGATGAACGCGCCGGGCGCCAACAGCATCAGCGTTGCCGAACTGGCCATGGCGCAACTGCTGTCCCTCGCCCGCAAGCTTCCCGCTGCCGATGCATCGATGAAACAGGGCAAATGGGACAAGAAGTCGTTCCTGGGAGAAGAGGTTCGCGGCAAGGTGCTTGGCTTGGCCGGACTTGGTCGAATCGGCCAGGAAGTCGCTCGCCGCGCGCAGGCCTTTGAAATGACGGTGATCGCGCACGATCCGTTTATTTCCGCCCAGGTGTCCGCCGGCCTCGGCGTGGAGCTGGTGACGTTCGACCAGCTGTGCGCGCGCGCCGATTTCCTGTCGCTGCACATGCCCGCGACCCCGCAGACGCGTCACATTTTCAACGCCGCGCGTTTTGCCGCCTGCAAGAAGGGCCTGAAATTAATCAACACGGCTCGCGGCGAGCTGATCGACGAAGCGGCCCTGGTCGACGCGATCAACAGCGGCCAGATCGGCGGCGCGGCGCTCGACGTGTTTACGTCCGAACCGACGACCGACCACACCCTTCAGCAGCTGCCCCAGGTGGTGGCGAGCCCGCACATTGCCGCGTCCACGCGCGAAGGCCAGGAGCTGGTCGGTGTCGAAACGGCGTCGGCCCTGCGCGACTTCCTGAAAACCGGCGTGATTCGCAATGCCGTGAATTTTCCGTCGGTCGCCCCGGAAGAGTTTCAGCGGTTACAGCCGTTCATCAAACTGGGCAAGCAGCTCGGTTGCCTGGTTGGGCAAATGGGCGAAGCCCGGATTGAGAGCCTCGGTGTTCGGTATTACGGCGACCTGGCTGCTGGCCAGCATCCGCTGATCGCCAATGCCGTGCTCGTCGGCCTTTTCCAGGCCATCCTGTCGGACACGGTGACTGAAGTGAACGCCCGCGCCGTCGCCACCGCGCGCGGTATCGACCTGGTCGAATCATCCAGCTCCCGCTCACGAGAGTATCGAAGCCTGCTGTCGGTCAAGTTGATGACCAGCGACGGCGAACGCTGGGTTGAGGGCACCGTCGCCGCGAACAACTCTCGCCTGGTCCTGTTGAACGGTGTGCCAATTGAGGCGCCGCTGACCGGCACCCTGCTGTTGCTGGCCAACCACGACCAGCCAGGCGTGATCGGCGAGGTCGGCACCATTCTCGGCAAGCACGGCATCAACATCGCCAACTTCGCCCTGGGCCGAAACGGCACGGGCGCGGTGGGCGTCGTCAATGTCGATGAGCCCGGCGAACAGATCGGCGAGGATGTGCTGAAAGCGATCCGCGCGGTGAAGCCGGTGAAGGCAGCGTGGTTGGGACGGGTGTGATGCGCTGCGGCGTCCGGCTTCAGCCGGACCAACCCGATGTAGCGTCCGGCTTCTTGACCACCGTAGCCTTGGCGGAGGTGGTTAGCCGGACCATCCATCCTCCGAATAGGCCCACTCGACCAGTGCTGCCAGGTTGGTTGATGGCGCGCCGCTGTGCGGCCAGTCCCCCACCGATCTCGCAAGGCCCGCTCGAATCGGATTCTCGAGGATGTATCGGGTCACCGCCCGGCTCGTCTTGGTGCTGCGAACCACGTGTTCGTAGCCGTAGCGCTGCCACAACCGCTCGCCGAAGGCCTGTGAATGTGCATACCCTGAATACTGTTTGGCAAGGCGGAAGAACCGTCGGCCGTCAGCACTCGGTTCCACCCCTTCCACCAACATGTGAACGTGGTCCGGCATGAAGCAGTACGAAATTACTGCGATGCCGGCAGGGTCGCAGGTGCGCAGGATCTGCGTTAGCGCCCCATCGACGACACGGGACTCCCGGAAGAGTGCTTGGCGCTCAAAGCAGCACCAGGTCAAGAAATACCGGTGTTCGCCCAGGTAGTCGAAGTCCGGAAGGAGAACGGGATGCTTGGGAAACATCCCTCTTGGTAAAGCAGGAATCAGGCCACGGGAGGTCCGGCTAAAGCCGGACGCCACATCAAGCCGGACGCTACAGCGGCTACGGCAGGCGGAGGGTTTGCGTGACGCCGGCGGCGTCGGCAATGACGATGCCGCTGTCGGCCACGCTGACGACACTGAATCCGTTCGACAGCTTGTCGCCGGCCTTTACCAAGGCCAGAGTGCCGTTGTCGTTGACCATTGCTGTCAACACGGTCGCCCCGCCTTCCTGGCTCGAGGCAATCCCGGATAATTTGAACTGCGGCGGCGGTGGCGTGAACGGCATCGGTAACGGCGGTGCGGACGCAGCCATCGGCTCTTCGGTCTGCCGGATGACCATGGCAGGCCGGCGGGTGCTGAATACGAACGGGTTACGACCCACCGATGGCGTACGGGGAGGCTGCGTGTCGAGTCGCTCACGGAGTTGCCTGGTAAAGGGCGCAACGTTCGCGGCACTGCCAAGTGGGCGCGGGCCAGAAGGCTGCCGCGCGGTGGCCGCATCCTGCCGGTTCTGGTTCGACAAGGTGGACGTCCCGACCAGCCAGCCAGCGGCGACGCTCAGCGCCCCAATCAGGAGCACGGTTTGCGAGGTCATGGCCTTCGGCATCATATCGGCGGGGCGTTCACTGTTCGATTAGACCAAGTTTGAGCGGGGCTGGTTGCGTCAATCCGGTCAAAAGCCGGTCCCGCATGGCCGGGCCTCCACAATCTGCTGTGGTATGATTCACCGTGCACCCCAATTCGGTCGAGCGTCTTCGAAATACGCTGACTGAATCGTCGGTCCTCGCCGTCATCCCGGCGAGATTCCACTCCACCCGCCTCCCCGGAAAAATTCTCGCCGACATCGCTGGTCATCCGATGATCGAGTACGTGTACCGCCGCACGGCGGCTGCCGCGCTGGTACACGCCGCGCTGGTCGCCACCGATGACGAGCGCATTGCGCGCGCTGTGGAATTGTTTGGCGGCGCCGCGGTCATGACGCGCACCGACCACGCCAGCGGCACCGACCGCATCGCCGAAGTGGTGGCGCAACTGCCCTGCCGGCTGGTGGTCAACGTCCAGGGCGACGAACCGCTGATCGAGCCCGACACCATCGATGCCGCCATCGCACCGCTGCTGGCCGATGCGACGCTGGAGATGAGCACGCTGTGCCGTCCCCTGGCCGGCGATCACGAGCTGGCCGCCCGGAGCGTCGTCAAAGTGATCACCGACCTGAAGGGCCGTGCCCTCCACTTTTCCCGATCGCCGATGCCCGGTAGCGCCGCTCATATTGGCCTTTATGTTTATCGGCGCGATGTCCTGCTGAAGTTAGCGGCCCTGCCCGCTGCCCCGCTCGAGACCCTCGAATCGCTGGAGCAGCTCCGGGCCGTCGCCCACGGCATTGGCATTCGCGTCGTCCCGACCCGCCACGGCGCCGCCGGCGTCGACACCCCTGAAGACCTCGAACGCGTACGACACCTGCTAGTGGCGCCCGAGAAATGGGCGCCCTACATGGCCTCTGCCAGGACCTGAGATCTCGATGGAAAACACCGCACGGCAAACCAAATACATCTTCGTGACCGGCGGCGTCGTGTCGTCCCTTGGTAAGGGCCTGGCCGCCGCCTCGATCGGCGCCCTGCTCGAGGGCCACGGCTACAAGGTCACGCTGCAGAAGTTCGATCCCTACATCAACGTCGATCCCGGGACGATGAGCCCGTACCAACACGGCGAGGTCTACGTCACCGACGATGGGGCCGAGACCGACCTCGACCTCGGCCACTACGAGCGGTTCACCAGCATGACCGCCACGCGCAACAGCAACTGGACCACCGGCAAGATCTACATGTCGGTGATCCAGAAGGAGCGCCGCGGCGATTACCTGGGTCGCACGGTACAGGTGATTCCCCACATCACCAACGAAATCAAGGACTGCATCCGCCAGGCCGGGCGCGACGTCGATGTCGTGCTGGTCGAGATCGGCGGCACGGTGGGCGACATCGAGAGCCTGCCGTTCCTCGAAGCCATCCGCCAGTTCCGTCAGGACGTCGGCCGCGAGAACACCATTTATGTGCACCTCACGCTGGTGCCATACATTAGCGCCGCCGGCGAACTGAAGACCAAGCCGACGCAACACAGCGTACGCGACCTGCGATCGATCGGCATCCAGCCCGACATTTTGCTGTGCCGCACCGACCGCAGCCTCGCTCGCGAGATCAAGCAGAAGATCGCGCTGTTCTGTGACGTCAGCGAAGAGGCGGTGATTACCGCCAAGGACGTGCCGACCATTTACGAGGTGCCGCTGTCGCTGCGCGACGAGGGCCTCGATGGGGTCATCCTCAAGTACCTGCACCTGCCGCCGAGCGAATCGCGCATGCAACCGTGGGAGGAGCTGGTCGATCGCATCAAGAACCCGGACGACGAGCTGACGATTCACGTGGTCGGCAAGTACACCGGTTACGAAGACTCCTACAAATCGCTCAACGAAGCCCTGTTTCACGGCGGCTTCGCCAACCGCGTTCGCATCAACATCCAGTGGGTGGAGTCCGAGGCGCTCGAGCAGGAAGGCGGTTGGCGACTGCTGGAAGGCGCGACCGCCATCCTGGTGCCAGGCGGGTTCGGCTCGCGTGGCACGCGCGGTATGATGAAGGCGTCCGAGTATGCGCGCACGCACGGCATTCCCTTCTTCGGCATCTGCTATGGGTTCCAGTGGGCCACCGTCGAGTACGCCCGCAACGTCTGCGGCCTGGAGGGCGCCGACTCCACCGAGGTGGACGAGGCCGCGCCGCACAAGGTGATCTACAAGCTGCGCGACTTGCTCGGCGTCGACGAACTGGGCGGCACCATGCGCCTCGGCCGCTACGCGTGCGAGCTGGCGGCCGGCTCGTTGGCGCGGAAGATCTACGGCACCGATTTGATCCACGAGCGCCACCGCCATCGCTTCGAGTTCAATTGCCTCTACGAACCGGCGCTCGCCGACAAGGGCATGCGTATCTCCGGCCGTTCTCCCGACGGCAAGTTCGTGGAGATTGCGGAGCTTCCCGGTCACCCGTGGTACCTGGCCGTGCAGTTCCATCCGGAATTCCAGTCGCGGCCGCTCAAGCCGCATCCGCTATTTGTCAGCTTCGTCGAGGCCGCCAAACACCAGAAACAGGCGGACGGCTGGCAACCCGTCGGCGTCATCAAGAGCGAGGCCTAAGTGCAGGCCGTCGCGCCGGTCAGCGCCGGTCCGGTGACCTTCGGCACCGGGCATCCGCTGGCGTTCATCCTGGGACCGTGCGTCATCGAAAGCGAGGCCCACGCGATCGACGTTGGCCTGTTCGTCGTCGAGCTCGGCCAGCGCCTGGGCGCGCCGGTCGTGTTCAAGGCGTCGTTCGACAAGGCCAACCGCACTTCCCTCTCGTCGTATCGCGGCCCGGGCCTGGTCGAAGGCCTCAAGGTGCTCGCCAAGGTCAAGGCGCGCACCGGGCTGCCGATCCTGACCGACGTTCACGAGGTCAACCAGGTCGCGCCGGCCGCCGAGATCGCCGACATCCTGCAGATCCCCGCGTTTCTGTCACGGCAAACCGACCTCCTCGTCGCCGCCGCGCGGACCGGACGCGTCATCAACGTCAAGAAGGGCCAGTTCCTCGCGCCGCGCGACATGCGACACGTGGTGGCCAAGCTGGTCGACTCGGGCAATTCGAAGGTGCTCGTCACGGAACGCGGCGTGTCGTTCGGCTACAACAACCTGGTCGTCGATCCGCGCGCCTTCCCCATGCTGCGGGAACTAGGCTATCCGGTGATCTTCGACGTCACGCACAGCCTGCAGCTGCCGGGCGCCGGCGACGGCGTGACCGCGGGCCTGGCCCAATACATCGAGCCCATGTCGCAGGCCGGCGTGGCCGCTGGCGTCGACGGCGTGTTCATGGAAGTGCACGAGGAACCGAGCCGCGCCAAGAGCGATGCCGCCAATGGCCTCAGGCTGGATCTGCTCGAACCGCTCATGCGGCGCCTGGCCGCCCTTGATAAGATCGTCCGGCATGCCTGACCTGTCACTCGCGCGCAAGGTGCTTCAGACCGAAGCCGCCGCGATCCTCGCGCTGGTGGACCGCCTCGACGACCGCTTCGCCCAGGCGGTGGTGCTGGTGCGCGGCTGCAAGGGCCGCGTCATCGTCACCGGCATGGGCAAGTCCGGCATCATCTGCCGCAAGATCGCCGCCACGCTCGCCAGCACCGGCACGCCGGCGTTCTTCCTGCATCCGGCGGAAGCGGTGCATGGTGATCTCGGCGTCATCCAGGCCGACGATGTGGTCATTGCGATGTCGTATAGCGGCGAGACCGAGGAACTCACGCGGGTGCTCGAGACGCTGAAGCGCATTGGCGCCCCCTTGATCGCGTTGACCGGCGACATCAAGTCGACGCTGGCCATCGCGGCCGACGTCGCGCTCGATTGCCGGGTCTCGGAAGAGGCTTGTCCGATGAACCTGGTGCCGACGGCGAGCACCACCGCGGCGCTGGCCATGGGCGATGCCCTCGCCATGGCGGTGCTGGTGGAAAAGGGATTCAAGCCTGAAGACTTCGCCAACCTGCATCCCGGCGGCAAGCTCGGCAAGAAACTGATGCGCGTCGAGCAGTTGATGCACCGCGGCGATGCCTTGCCGGTCGTGCAGTTGCACACCGCGATGCGAGACGTGATTTACGAAATGTCGCGCAAGGGCCTGGGCATGACGTCGGTGCTCGAGAAGGACGGCACGCTCGCCGGGATCATCACCGATGGCGACCTGCGGCGGAAGATGTCGTCGGCCAACGTCCTGGAACTCACGGCTCGCGACGTCATGAGCATCAACCCCGTCACGATTCTTCACGACACGCTTGCCGTCGAGGCACTCGCCGTGCTCGAAAGCCGCAAGATCACCTCGATCGTCGTGGTCGACGCCGGCCGCCGGGTCGAAGGGGTCGTGCATCTACACGACCTCTGGCGCACGGAGATGGTGTAGCTTGGGAGACTCGGTCCCGTTGCTAGGCGCGCTGGTCGCCCTGCTTGTCGGCCTGGCCGCCGGCAAGGCGTGGGAACGCTACAAGTTACGCGACGGCCGCTGGATCGACCGCCGGCGCGCGCGCGATTCGCATCACTATGTCCTCGGCTTGAACTTCCTGGTCTCGAACCAGATCGACCTGGCGATTGAAGAACTGAGCCAGGCGACGCGCGTCGATGGCGACGCGCTCGAAATTCACCTGATTCTGGGCAATGTGCATCGGGAACGGGGACAGGTCGCGCGCGCCATCCAGATTCACCAGGCGCTGCTGCAGCGGCCGAAGCTGACCAAGGTCGAACACGCGTACATCCTGTTGTGCCTCGGCCTCGACTTCAAGCGCGGCGGCTTCGTCGATCGCGCCGTCGAGGCGTTCAACGAAGTGGTGCGGATGGACCCCAACAACCAGTACGCCCTGCTCTACCTGCAAAAGCTGCATGAAGAGCAGCACCAGTGGGCCGATGCTCATCGCATTCGCAAGCAGCTGGTCGCGCTCAGTGGGCCAGACACCCAGCCGCGCAACCAGGCGATCCTTGGATTCCTCGAGAACGAGCTTGGCAGCGAGGCCCTCGGCGTCGGCGATCGTGGCCGGGCGGCGCGACATTTCGAGGAAGCGATTGATCTCGATGCCGGCACCGCCCCCGCGTTCCTGAACCTCGGGGACGTCCGGCTCATGCAGGGCGACGTGGCGGGCGCGGAAAATGCGTGGGACCGCCTGATGACCAGCTCACCGGAACGCGCCTACCTGGCGTTCGGGCGGCTCGAGAAGCTCTACGAGCAACTCGGTCAGCCGAATAAGTTCGAAACACGGTGCTTGCGCCTGGTGGCCGCGAACCCGCAGGATTGGCG
>SHUG01000108.1 GCA_009694735.1 Acidobacteriota bacterium
AGGTCATCCGTCGCAAAGCCGATGATGGCCTTGGAGCCAGCTAATTCGTCCTGCCGCGGGCATTCTGTCCCTTGCTGCCGGCATTGCCGCCCGCATGCCTGCCGGCCTTGTCGTCTGGCCCGGCCTGCTTCTTCCCGGAAACAGTCTTCTGATGGCCGTTATCGATAATGTCGTTCTGCTTTGAGTCACGTTTCGAGTCCAATAGGACCTCCTGTGGTTTCGAGAGCAAGGGGCGTACCCGGCGCAATCCTTCGACTAGCCCTTCTTTAGTTTCTCAGCAAAGATCTTCTCGAGTTTCTTCACCTTGGGCATGGCCACGGCGGCGACGTAGGGTTGGTTGGGGTTCCGCGCGACGAAGTCCTGGTGGTAGGCCTCGGCCTCGAAGAACTGTTCGAGCGGTTCCAGGGTCGTCACGATCGGCTGGTCGAACACGTTGGCGTCCTTCAGCTGCTGGACGTAGGCCGCCGCGACGTGCTCCTGGTTGACGCTGGCATGGAAAATGGCGGAACGGTATTGCCGCCCCATGTCGTTGCCCTGCCGGTTTAACTGCGTCGGGTCGTGAGCAACGGCGAAGAACACCTTGAGAATCTGCCCGAGGGTGATGCGGCTGGAGTCGTAGCGCACGCGAATCACCTCGGCGTGGTCGGTCATGCCGCTGCACACGCTTTGGTAGTTCGCGCTGTCGGCCGTGCCGCCGGCGTAGCCGGAGACGACGCCGATCACGCCGTCGAGCTTGACGAACACCGCTTCGGTGCACCAGAAGCAGCCGCCGCCGAGCACCACCGAGTGCGGCGTGCCGGTGGGATCTGGTGGCGCATCGATCGCAGGATCGGGAAACTGGTCCGCCGGCACGCCAGCACTGCCGCCGAACAGGTCACTGAGCTTCATCAAGAGATTGTACTTGCTCTGCCGGGAGGGCGATTCGGGACGGGGCGATACCTCGGGACGGGGCGGCACCACCCGACGGGACTTACCTCCGGCGAGAGACCCCGATAACGACAATCAATGCTGCGCTCGCCAACAGCGCCGCAGACAACGGACGTGTCAGGAACACCGACCAGTCGCCCTGGCCGATCGACAGCGCCCGTCGCAGATGCTGCTCCGCGGCCGGCCCGAGAATCAGGCCGATCATCACCGGCGCCACCGGCGCCTCGATGCGGCGCAAGACGAAGCCGATGATGCCGATCACGGCGACCAGCAGGAGATCGCCGGCGGAGCGGTGCACGCTGAAAGCGCCCAGCGAGGCCACCACGAGAATGCCGCCATACAACCACGGACGCGGAATCGACAGCAGCTTGACCCACAGCCCGACCAGCGGCAGGTTGAGCACGAGCAGCATGGCGTTGCCGACATACAAGCTGGCGATCACACCCCACACCAACTTCGGTTCGTGCTCGAACAGCAGCGGACCCGGCTGCAAGCCAAACTGCTGGAACGCCGCCAGCAACACGGCTGCGGTCGCCGAGGTCGGCAGCCCCAGCGTGAGCAACGGCACCAGCGTGCCGGCGGCTGAGGCGTTGTTGGCGGCCTCTGGTCCGGCGACGGCTTCGATCGCGCCGTGGCCAAACTCTTCTGGCCGCGCCGAGAGCCGTTTCTCGATCGCGTACGACATCAGCGTGGGCAACTCGGCGCCGCCCGCGGGCAAGGCGCCCATCGGAAACCCGATCGCCGTGCCTCGCAGCCACGGCTTCCACGACCGCCGCCATTCCTCCCGCGTCATCCACAGCGATCCACGCACCGGCAGCACGTGGTCCTCGTCCGGGCCGCGGCTGACCACCCACAACGTTTCGCCGACCGCGAACAGACCAATGGCGACGATCACCGGATCGATACCATCCAACAGATACGGAATGCCAAACGTGAAGCGGGCCTGCCCGCTCAAGCCATCGATGCCGACGCTACCAAGCGCGAGTCCAAGCATCAGGCTGACCCAGCCGGCCAGGCGCGAGCCCGCGCCGCCAAGCACGGTGGTCACCGTCACGAACGCGAGCACCATCAACGCGAAGTACTCAGCGGATCCAAACGCCAGGGCCATGCGGACCATCACCGGCGCCGTGAGGCTGAGGGCGACGGTCGCGAGCGTGCCGGCGACGAACGAACCGATCGCCGCGGTGGCCAGCGCCGCGCCGGCGCGCCCGTTGCGCGCCATCTGGTGCCCGTCGATCGCGGTCACAATCGTGGCGCTCTCGCCAGGGGTATTCAGCAGGATCGAGGTGGTCGATCCCCCGTACATCGCGCCGTAGTAGATGCCGGCAAACATAATCAGCGCTGCCGTCGGATCCAGTCCGTAGGTGACGGGCAGAAGCAGCGCGACCGTCAGCGCCGGCCCGATGCCGGGCAGCACGCCAACGGCCGTGCCGAGCGTGACACCCGCTAACCCCCACAGGAGATTGATGGGCTGCAAGGCGACGACGAAGCCGGTCCAGAGGTCGCCCATCAGGAAATAACAAATAACGAATTAGGAATAACGAAGGCGGGAAGGGCGACGCCCAACCCGGTCGTGAAGATCGCATGGATGACGATGGCGAACGCGGCGCCGACGGCCAGGTCTTTCGCGATCGTCGTCACCGATGGGCGGACGCCGCGCCACGCCGATGCCGTGACGGTGAACATGAGAGTTGAGCAGACGATAAAGCCGGCGGTGAGCATCAAGACCGGCTGCAGCAGCAGGGCCAGGCCAAGCAGCGCAGCCATCTTGAAGCCCGGTAGTTGGGAGGCCACAGCCCGCGCACGCGCACGTGACACCACCAGGCCCGCCGCCAGCAATCCAAAGATCGCCAGCGTCGCATTGGGCACGGTGGTCGGCGTGATCGACATCGCGAGTCGAGGCGGGCCGGCAGGGTCGGTGGCCGCGAGGCGCTGCAGCACCGCTTCGACGCGCGCCTGTTCGGCCAGCAGGAACTGGCGGAAGTCGGCGCCGGCCAGGAACAGGTCATCCCAGCCGTGTTGTGCGATCGCCTTCTTCCAGGCGTCGCTGCCGGCCAAGCGGGTGACGCGCGCGGTGATGGCATCGCGTTCGGCATCCGACAGGCCCGGCGGGGCAACGATCGCGCGCCAGTTGGCCAGATCCATCGGCACGCCTGACTCTCGCAGGGTTGGGGCGTTGATGCCTGCCACGCGCGCGGCTGCGGAGATGGCGAGCGGCCGTAACTGCCCGGCCGCGATCTGTCCCGCGAACTCGCCGTAGCCGCTGACCGCGGCGGTGACCTGGCCGCCGAGCACCGCGGCGAGGGCGGCGCCGCCGCCGGCGAAAGCAATGTAGTTGACGTGTGACGCCGGCAGTCCTACTTGTTCGGCGAGTAGCCGAACCAGCAAATCGTCAGTGCCGCCAGCGGAGCCGCCACCCCACGACACCGCGCCGGGGTTCTGCCTGAAGGCGTCGATCAGATCGCTGAGGGTCTGGTGGGGGCTCGCCGACGGCACCACGATCACTTCGGTCTCGCCGGTGAGCCGCGCGATCGGCGTGGCATCAGACAACGAGACCGGTGACGCGTTGGTGATGACGCCGCTGACCATCACCAGCCCGGTCACCAGCAACGCATCGGGATTGCCGCGTTCCGATTGCACAAACCGAGACAGCCCAATCGTTCCGGCCGCGCCGGGAATGTTGTCCACTTGCACGCTCGTGGCCGGCTCAATCTCGGCCAGCACCCGTTGCATCACGCGGGCCGTCTGATCCCAGCCCCCGCCGGGTGCGGCGGGGGCGATGATGGTGAGCTGCGAACTGGCGTGGAGGGTCGCGGTGACAAATAGCAGAAGCACCACAGCGCCGCGGAGAATCACGCGGCGATTCTATCGCGTCGTAGAGCGCCGTCCCCGTCAAGCGGTTCCGCCCCGTCCCGCCTTCGCGCGAGGCGCTTCCACCTTCGCCGAGGCTACGGTGGACAGGTCGCCGGGCAAGCCCGGCGTCTGGTCGGGCACGTAATCTGCGTGAATCCGCGAAATCCGCGGCCCGTACAGACCGGCGCGCTAGGGCGCCAGGCGGGACCGCGACCAGTCACCAGAGTCGCGTGTGTAGAGCAGACGATCGTGCAACCGGCTCGGTCGTCCCTGCCAGAATTCGATGCACTCCGGCTTGACGCGGTAGCCGCCCCAGAACGGCGGCAGCGGCACCACTTGGCCGGCGTGTTGTGAGGACAACTCCGCGTATCGCGTCTCGAGTGCGGCGCGGTCTGCTACGGGCGTGCTCTGCGCGGAAGCCCAGGCGCCGATCTGGCTTTCGAAGGGCCGCGAATGGAAGTATTCGTCCGATTCCGCGGTCGCGACCTTCGTCACGGATCCGGTGATGCGCACCTGCCGTTCCAGTTCCACCCAGAAGAACAGCAGGCACGCGCGCGGGGTTGCCGCCAGGTCGCGGCCTTTCGCGCTGTCGTAGTTGGTGAAGAACACGAACCCGTGCTCATCAAAGCCTTTCAGCAGGACAATGCGCGCCGCCGGGTCGCCGGCGGACGAGACGGTGGCCAACGTCATCGCATTGACGTCCAGTAACTGCGCGCTCACGGCCTCGTCGAACCACGAGGTGAACTGCCGGATCGGATCCGGATCGGCGTGGTCTTCACTGAGGGCGTGGCTCGCGTATTCACGTCGCAGGTCGGTGATGGCACTCATGATGGCTGCTTTACCTTGTCGAGTAATTCCACCCAGATGCCGAGCAGCCGGGGATCCCTTGAAGCGGGATCGAACTCCATCGGCGAGAACCCGCTGTCGGTCGTGATCGTCAACGGCACGACCCCGCTCGCCACCACCGGCAGGGCGACTTCGGCGGCCTGACCCGGCACCAGCGCCAAGCGCCGCTGCCAGCCGAACGTGCTGATGGTGGCGCGGTTGGTTACCGGGCCACCGTGGATGCGCAGCACCACCGGCGTGCCATGGCCGGGGGGCACGGCTAGGGTGACCTCCGCGCGATGGCCAATGGTCCAGAAGCCGTTCGGCTCCGGATACATCTGTTCGTTGTGAAAGTAGACCATCACACCCCCGTAGGTCGCCGCCGCGCGCACTTCACCGACGAGCGGCCGCTGGCCAACATCGACGACCGCTGTCGGCGTGATCGTGATCGACGTGATCGCGCGCTCCATCTCAACCGGCCCACGGAAGCCGACAAAGCTGGCGTCGAGCGCCAGCCACAGGGTGGTGTGCCAGGTCTCGCCGGCCGCCGGCTGCAGCGTCCAGGTCTGGAGCGGCGGCCCGATGCGGCCCACCTGCAGCGAGAAGGGCGTCGGCTGTGACGGCACCTGGTCGCCAAACGTCACGTCGATGCCGTAGGTGCCGGCAGGCAGCGAGAAGCGGCCGTTGTGAATCACGCGAATGGGCTGCGGATCGGTGCGCTGCATCGGCTTCACGGCCAGCCGCACTTCTGCCAGTAGCGTTGAGGCGTTCACCTTGCGCAGCGGATCGAAGATCACGGCGGCCGGACGCACGCGGGCGTCGAAGCCGTCGAGCGTGGCCAGGCGCGCTCGGGCGCCGAGGTTCACCTCTGGCATGGGCGCGCCGGCAGGCAGGAAGGGGAAGGTGGCCGAGACGATCAGCACTGCCACTGCGAGGGTTGCGACCGCGATCAGCGCCGCCAGGCCGGGCTTGGTCGTCCGCTGGCGCGAGAGCCACCACCCGGCGCCGCCGGCGACGGCCAGCCACCACAACGAGTGTATCCACGCCGTGGTCGCGTCGTGCAGGATGAAGGTGGGCGCCAGCGTCCACAACGCCCACCGCGGCGACCAGAATTCGAGCAGAGACGAGGTGCCGTCGCGTCCGTTGTTGATCAGCAGCCCGTCTTGGGCCACGGCCAGCGTGATGGCAATGCCGACGCTGATCCACAGCAACAAGTGCTGACCCGCCCGGCGCGCGGAGCCCACCGGCGCCGCGCGGAACGCGGTCGCGATGGGTACCGCCAGCAGTAACAATCCCGACGCGAGCGGCCGCGCCGGCGCCGACGTGCCGCCCCACCAGATGCGAAACGCGCCGACGGTCACGACCAGCGCGCCAAACACGAGCGCAATCTCGATCGCCACGCGCTTCGCGTCGCCGCCTGCGCGCCACATGTGGTACAGCCCGGTCGCCGCCAGCACGTAGACCGGGGCGACGGCCAGCAGCCCGTATTCCTGGTCGAAGAACAGGCCCGGCGCGCCGAAGAGCAAGTTGAGTGGTGAGGTCTGCACCAGCGCGCCATACGGTGCCATCGGCAGCGGCACACCCCAAATGGCGTAGAAAAACGCGAACCACCCGACGAGCGATAGAGCGTAAGGCCCCGCCACCGCCCAGACTTTCGGATTCCGTAAAAGTGAAGCAGGTTCACTTTTCAGACGCATCGCCGCCACCAACACCAGGGCCACCGACATCGGCGCGTACTTGGTGCTCAGCCACGGCAGGCACGCGCACGCCAGGCCCACACCGAGCCAACGGGCGATGCCCGGGTGCGCGGGATTGGTCCTGACCGCCGTCACAAGCGCGATCATCACCGCCAGCGCCGCCGGGATCTCCGGATAGACGGTGAAGGTGTTGAACAGGAAGGGCGCCGAGCAGGCAATGGCGGCCCACGCGAAGGTGGCCGCGCCGGCGGTGTTGACCGTGCCCATGGTCCACCACCACGCGATGGCGGCGGCGGTCGCGCCCATCAGGATCAGCATGAACACCACGGCATGGTAACCGCCGGCGGCGTAGACTGGCGCCATCAGCACGGGCAGGCCCACGGGGTGGATCGAGTAGATTTCGTGATCGGCGCCGCGTGTCAGGTAGTGAGGTTCGAGCTCGCCCTGGAAGTACTCCTGGTAGTCGCCTCGCGTGTGATTGTTCTCGATCTTGAGGTCGCCATCGCGCCAGAGACTCTGCGCCATCACCAGGTAGTGCGGTTCGTCGCCAGCGGGGAAGAGCGGCGTGCCGGTCAGGCGCGCCCCGGCGATCGCGGCGAGAGACGCGGTGGCGATCCCGATTGCGGCGGTCACGCGCCAGAGGGTCCACCGCTCGAGCCAGCGCGGCGTGATCAAGCGGCTCTGCCACAGCGTCCACAACTGCAGCCCGGCCACGCTCAGCCACAGCACGGCGCCGAGGGGCCCGGCCAGCGCCTGGAACACCGGCCAGCGGTCAGGGACCACGGGAAGGAACGGCACGATCAGGATGGCCAGCGCCATCAGCGGCAGCACCAACTCGCCGAGTCGCGGGCGGCGGTTGGTGGTGGTGCCGCGTGGCGCGTTCAGGTGATCGATGCCCACCAGCACCAGCGCGGCCAGGCAGATGAACCCGAGCAGCGCCTGCCACGGCGGCAGCATCGCGAACCGCACCACGCCGGCCGGAGTCACGGTTTGATCGAGCACGCCACGTGTTACATAGAGGGCCGCGCCCGTGATCGCGCATGCGACCGTGGGCCAGAGAAAGGCGAAGCTCGACATCCGTCAGTGATTCTACATAGGATCCCGCAAGGAGTATGGGCATGAAACGGTCAATTCTCATCGCGTGCCTCGCCGGAGCGCTGAGCGCGTGTCAGTCGACGACGCCACCAGCACCCGCCGCCGCGCCGGCCGTGGCTGCGGACTTCGACCTCCTCATCACCGGCGGCCGCATCGTCGATGGCGCCGGTGCACCGTGGTATCTCGGCGACGTCGGCATCACCGGCGATCGCATCACCGCGATCGGGCAGCTGGCCGGGCGCGGTGCCAAGACCCGGATTGATGCCACCAATCTGGTGGTGTCGCCCGGCTTCATTGACATGCTCGGCCAATCGGAGTTCAACGTGCTGGTGGATGGCCGCGCCGCCAGCAAGATCACGCAGGGCATCACCACCGAGGTCACCGGCGAGGGTTCGTCGATCGCGCCCGTAAACGATCGCCTGGCGGCGGCGGTGAAGCCGCAGTACGACCGTTTCAAGGTGGTGCTCGACTTCCGGACCCTCGATCAGTACTTCGCCCGCCTGGAGCAGCAGCGCCCGGCGATCAACGTGGGCACTTTTGTCGGCGCCGGCAGTCTTCGCGCCTACGTGGTGGGCGACCGCCAGCGTGCCGCCTCCGCCGCCGAGATCGCGGAGATGCAGCAGCTGGTCGAAACTGCGATGACCCACGGTGCCCTTGGCGTCAGCACGTCGCTGCAGTACGTGCCGGGCCGTTTCGCATCCACCGACGAGATCGTCGAGCTGGCCAAGGCCGCCCGCAAGCATGGCGGCATCTACATTTCGCATCAGCGGTCGGAATCGGGCCAGATCATCGCGTCGCTGGACGAGGTGTTTGCCGTCGCCGAACGGGCCAATATTCCCGCCGAGGTGTGGCACCTCAAGACCGCCTACAAGGCCAACTGGGGACGCATGCCCGAGGTGTTGAAGCACTTCGAAGCGGCGCGTGGCCGCGGACTCGATGTGACCGCCAATATGTATCCGTACGATCGCGCCTCGAACGGCCTCGACGCCTGCCTGCCGCTGTGGGTCCGCGCCGGCGGGCTCGACGCCATGCTGGCGCGCCTCAAGGATCCCGCGCTGCGCGATCGGATCAAGCGCGACATGGACGACCCGGCGGCGAAAGACTGGGAGAACCAGTGGTACGGATCCGGCGGTGGCGCCGGCGTCATGGTCTCGACGGTGCTCGATCCGGCGCTCCGCCAGTGGGAAGGCAAGAACCTGGTCGAGATTGGCAAGGCCATGGGGAAGGATCCGCGCGATGCGGCGATCGACCTCGTGATTGCCGACCGCGCCGAAACCTCGGTGATCATCTCGATCATGCGCGAAGACGATGTGCGCCTGGCGTTATCGAATCCGATAATCTCGATCGGCACCGACTCGGGAGCCAGGGCCGAAGATGGCCCGTTCTCGGAATCCAAGTCGCATCCGCGGGCGTGGGGTTCGTTTCCGCGCGTGCTCGGCAAGTACGTGCGCGATGAAAAGCTGATCACCCTCGAAGATGCCGTGCGGCGCTTCACCTCGCGTCCGGCGGCGCGGGTGGGCATTACCGACCGCGGGTTGCTGCGTCCCGGCATGAAGGCCGACATCACGATCTTCGATCCGGCGACCATCCGTGATGTCTCGACGTTTGTCGACCCGACCCACTATTCGGTCGGCATTCCGCACGTGCTGGTGAACGGCAAGGCGGTGGTGTTGAATGGCAAGATCACGAACGAGCGACCGGGCCAACCCATCCGCGGGCCGGGCTACAAGGCACCGGGCTACAAGGCGCCTTGACACGCTCCACGCTTCCCATTTCGGCGGTCCTGTCGGGCTTGTCGGCAGCGCTCGATAGCACCGAGGGACACCCCCGCGGTCACGCGGCGCTCGAGTCGGCCGATTTGAACGCCACCGTGGCCGCCGCCGAGCCGGCGGAACGGGCAATCGATGCCACCGCCGAACGCCTTGATCAGTTCGCCACTGCGTTTGCCTGGGTCATCGACGCCAAGTCGAGTTTCACGTTCAAGCACTCCGACCGCGTGTCGTCGATCGCGGTCGCCATGGAACAGCGCATGGGATTGGCCGCCGGGCAACAGACCCGCCTGACCAGGTAGCGAATCCGAGATGCGCATCGGCATCGATCTGGGTGGCACGAAAATCGAGGGCATTGCCCTGGCCGCCGACGGGCGCGAGTTGCAACGCCGCCGAATCGCCGCCCCGCGTGGCAATTACGGCGACTCGGTTCGCGCGATCACCGGCCTGGTCGAGTCCCTCGAACACGACACGCAGGCGCGCGGCACCGTCGGCGTCGGCATTCCGGGCGCCGTTTCTCCGGCAACCGGTCTCATCAAGAACGCCAATTCAACGTGGCTGATCGGACGGCCGCTCGCCGAAGATCTGGCCCGCGCGTTGGGGCGGCCGGTCCGCCTCGCCAACGACGCCAACTGCTTCGCGCTTTCGGAGGCGACCGATGGTGCCGGTGCGGGCGCCAACGTGGTGTTCGGCGCGATCATCGGGACTGGCACGGGTGGGGGCATCGTCGTCAATGGCCGAGTCGTGGTCGGGGCCAACGCCATTGCCGGCGAATGGGGACACAACCCGCTCCCGGGGCTCGGTGACGATGAGCGTCTGGTGCCGGCGTGTTACTGCGGCCGCACGGGCTGCATCGA
>SHUG01000109.1 GCA_009694735.1 Acidobacteriota bacterium
TTCAGCTCCTCGAACGCGATCTTGCGCGCCAGCGAATAGCCGTTGGTGTGAAGTCCGCTCGAGGGTAACCCGATCAGCACATCGCCGGCGGTGATGCTCTTGCCGTCGACCAGGCGTGCACGATCGACCACACCGACAATGAAGCCGGCGACGTCGTACTCACCGTCGTGATAAAAGCCGGGCATCTCGGCGGTCTCGCCGCCGAGCAGCGCGCAACCGTTGTCCTGGCAGGCACGGGCCAGGCCCTGGACAATTTGTTCGGCGACATCTGGCGAGAGCTTGCCGGTCGCCAGGTAGTCGAGGAAAAACAGCGGCACCGCGCCCTGGACGAGGATGTCGTTGACGCAGTGGTTGACCAGGTCGACACCGATGGTGCGGTGTTCGTTCGCCATGAACGCCACCTTGAGCTTGGTGCCGACGCCATCGGCACTCGACACCAGCACCGGCTCGCTCATCGTCGAGGTGTCGAGCTTGAACAACCCACCGAACGAGCCAATCTCCGACAGCACGCCGGGGGTGAAGGTCGACTTCGCCAGGCGCTTGATGCGGCGGACGGTTTCGTTGCCGGCGTCGATGTCGACGCCAGACGATTTGTAGTCCATAGGCTTGAGGCTTGGGTCCTGAGGCTTGGGATCCGACAACGCTAGAAGTCTAACTTGGTGATCAGCAGTTCGCACAACTTGCGGGTGGCCGAACCATTGGCGGCAGACCAGTAAGCGCGGCGCACGGCAACGAAGAACCGCTCTTCCTCGAAATCCTCTTCGAGCATGTCGAACGCCTCGGCCAGAATGCCAACGGCGGCGGCCTGGTTGGGCTGCGATGCCAGCGCCTTCAGCATCAACGGCGTGTTGCGAAGCGCGACCAGACCAAGGGCCAACGTCACGGGCGCCCGAACCGGATCCTGCGAAGGGATGCCGACGCGAAACAGGATGCTGAGGGCTTCGTCGTTGCCTTGCCGGGCAATATTGCCGAGGCCGGCAGCCGCGCCGCGGAGCAGATCCTGGAACCCCGGATAGGTATCGGCAAACGTGAGCGTCTTCTCGAGGTAGCCGATGTGGGCGGAGCAACTGGCACCCATCAGGCAGATTGCCGCGGCAATGGCCGGCTGAACTTCCTTTGACGCCGTCCGCTGCAATTCCGCCAGCGTGCCAAGCGCGGTCTGGTCGCCGATCTTCCCCAGTGCCGTCGCCGCATCGTCCCGCAGCGGCCCGTCGATCCTGGCAATCGCGGTGAGGCTGGGCACGGCGGCCACGACCTTGTAGTCGCCGATCGCCTCGATCACGGTGCTGCGGAAAAAGTCGATGCCGCGGCCGGCGTCGCGGATCAGCGCGTCGCTGACCTTCGGTTCCTTGTGAATGGCCGCCAGCGCACGAATCAACGCCGGGCGAACGAACTCGCCTTCTTCCTTGTCGAGCGCTGCCAGCATTCGTGCGGCCAGCGACGGATCGGGAGACTGTTCGAAGTAGGCAAACGCCACTTCGCGCAGTCGATCGTTCGGCGACACCATGGCTTCGCGCATGGTATCGACCGTGCGCGGATCGTTGAAGCCGGTCAACAGGATGAGGGCCTTGTAGCGGATATAGCCGTCGGCGTGCTCGTTGACGGCCTGCAGCAGCGCCGTCACGACCTGGGCGGCAGGCGCACGCCGAATGGTGCGGCCGGCGCCCATGCGGGTGGCATAGTCGAGGTCGCCCAGCTTGCCAATGGCCTGCCGAATCTCGTCGGGCGACGCGGGCGTGGGACCGCGTTCCTGCGCGAGCAGATCCTGCCTCCCCAGCGCGAGGAGCCCTGCGACCAGCAACAGCGCGGGAACCGTCAGCCGCATGGCACGAGCCTGACTGCGTAATCTGCGTTAATCCGCGGCCTAGCCAACGGTCTCGGGCTCTTCTTCCGGAAGCGGCTGTGGGCGGCCATCGATCTTGAGCGACAACTGCAGGTAGCCGTTGTGATCGCGCGGGAAGGCCACCGGATACTGCCCGGTGTAGCACGAGGTGCAGTACGACGATCCCTGCCCATTCACCGACGATAGCAAGCCGTCGAGGCTCAGGTAGCCGATGGTGTCAGCGGCCACGTACTTGCGAATCTCTTCGAGCGTGTGGGTGGCGCCGATCAGCTCCTGGCGGCGGGGGGTGTCGACACCGTAGAAGCACGGCGAGATAGTCGGCGGACAGCTGATGCGCAGGTGCACTTCGGCGGCGCCTGAGGCGCGCACCATCTTCACGATCTTGCGGCTGGTGGTGCCGCGGACCAGCGAATCGTCGATCAGCACCACGCGCTTGCCCGCGAGAATGCTCTTCACGGGGTTCAACTTTACCTTGACGCCAAAGTGGCGGATCGACTGCGTCGGCTCGATGAACGTGCGGCCGACGTAGTGGTTGCGAATCAGCCCCATCCGCAGGGGGATCTTCGATTCTTCCGAGTAACCAATGGCCGCGCAGACGCCCGAGTCGGGAATGGGCACCACCACATCGGCATCGATGCCGGTCTCGCGCGCGAGCACGCGGCCGAGACTGGTGCGCACCTCGTTGACGCTCTGGCCGAATACCTCGCTGTCGGGCCGCGCGAAGTAGACGTGCTCAAAAATGCAATGCGACAGCTGCGCCTTGGGGAATGGCTTGACCGACCGCAGCCCGTGCGGGCCGACGATCAACACCTCGCCGGGCTCGATGTCGCGCACGTAGGTCGCGCCGATCAGGTCGAGCGCGCAGGTCTCGGAGCTCACCACCCAGGCGTCATCGAGCCGGCCCAGCGCCAGCGGACGGAACCCGTGCGGATCGCGCACCGCGATCATGCTGTCCTTGGTAATCAGCGCGAACGAGAAGGCGCCGGTGAGCTGCGTGACTGATTCGACCAGCGCGTCTTCCACCGACCCCGCCTGCGACCGCGCATACAGGTGCAGCACCACTTCGGTGTCGCTGTTGGTCTGGAAAATCGAACCGGCGCGGACCAGGCGGTCGCGCACTTCGGTGGCATTGACGATGTTGCCGTTGTGGCAAATGCCAACCTGGCCGTGCACGCAATCGATCAGGATCGGTTGCGCGTTCGACAGCTTGCTCTCGCCCGCCGTCGAGTAGCGGGTGTGGCCAATCGCGATCGGTCCAGTCAGCGTCGCGAGGGTCGCTTCGTCGAAGATCTCGTTGACGTAGCCCATCTGACGGACCAGGCGCACGTGGTCGCCATCAGCCGAGGCAATGCCAGCGCTCTCCTGTCCGCGATGCTGCAGCGCGTAGAGGCCCAGGTAGGCCAGCTTCGACGCTTCCGGGTGTCCGTAGATGCCGAAGACACCGCACTCGTCGCGGAACTTATCGAACATGTCGTCCTTCCGCCGTGTGAGCCATCTGAGTTATCTGCGTCATCTGCGGCCCATCTGCGTTTCGATACACGTTGCCCAGACATGTTCGGCATCGGCGATGGCCGTGTCGACCACCCGCGTGCCACCCACGCTCAGCTGAATCCGATCGCCGCCGGTCTGGCCGATGACTGTCGCCATCACGCCGGCCGCCTTCGCGGCCGCCACCACTGCCTCGAGCTGTGCGCCTGACGCCGACACCACGATGCGCGAGGCCGACTCTCCGAACAGCGTGGCGTTGACGTCGAAGGTCCGGCTAAAGCCGGACGCCACATCAGCCGCGGTGTCACCAAGTGTGGTGTCCGGCTTTAGCCGGACCTCAGGGAGATCCACCGCCACCCCGATGCCGCCGCTGTCGAACGTGCACTCGGCCAGCGTGAGGGCCAGGCCGCCTTCGGAACAGTCGTGCGCCGACTCCACCAGGCCGTCGCGAATGAGCTTCACGATCAGCTTCTGGATGGCTGCTTCGCGCGACAGATCGAGCGTGGGCGGCTGTCCAGCCACCTTGCCATGGAGGGTGGCGAGGTATTCGCTGCCGCCAAGTTCTCCCAGATTATCGCCCAGCAACACCACCGCCGCGCCCGCTCGTTTGAACGCGCGCGTCGTCGTCTTCGTGGCATCTTCGAGCAGGCCGACGACGCCCAGCACCGGGGTCGGGAAAATCGCCCGGCCTTCGGTTTCGTTGTAAAGACTGACGTTACCGCCGGTGATGGGGATGCCCAGCGCCCGGCACGCCTCGCCGATGCCGCGGACGGCCTCGCCCAGCTGCCACATGATCTCGGGCCGCTCGGGATTACCGAAGTTGAGGTTGTTGGTGCCGCCGATCGGTTCGCCGCCGGCACACGCGACATTGCGCGCCGCCTCAGCGACCGCCAGCATGGCGCCGCGGTACGGGTCGAGGTAACAGAACCGTCCGTTGCCATCCACTGAAACGGCCAGCCCGGTGGCGGTACCCTTGACGCGCACGACTGCCGCCGACATGCCGGGCTGCGCGATGGTGTTGGTGCCGACGCTGTGGTCGTACTGGCCATAGGCCCAGCGCTTGCTGGCAATGGTGGGCACGGTCAACAGCCGATCGAACGCCGACTGCGCCGATGGCGGCGCGCCGAGATCGCCCAGCGACAAGCGCTGCACGGCTTTCTGCCACGACGGCTCCTGCATGGGCCGGCGATAGACGGGGGCTTCGTCGGTGAGCGCGCGGTTCGGGACGTCGGCCACCAGCACACCCCGCTCGAGGATCTTCAGCCGCGACCCTTCGACCACTTCGCCAACCTGCACCGCGTGCAAGTCCCACTTCTCGAACACCGCGGTCACTTCGTGCTCGCGGCCCTTCTCCACCACCAGCAGCATGCGCTCCTGTGATTCAGAGAGCATGATCTCGTACGGCGTCATGCCGGTTTCGCGCTGCGGCACATGCATGACGTCGATGGTCATGCCCAGACCGCCACGCGATCCCATTTCCGAAGTCGCGCACGACAGGCCCGCCGCGCCCATGTCCTGAATGCCCAGCACCGCGCCGGTCTTCATCACCTCGAGGCAGGCTTCCATCAGGAGCTTCTCCATGAAGGGATCGCCCACCTGCACCGCCGGACGCTTCTCCGCCGACGTCTCGTCGAACTCCGCCGAGGCCATGGTGGCGCCGTGAATGCCGTCGCGGCCGGTCTTCGCGCCGACGTAGAACACCGGGTTGCCCGCGCCCTTGGCGGCACCCTTGACAATGCCGTCGATGCGGGAGATGCCGAGGCACAGTACGTTGACGAGCGGATTGCCCGAGTACATCTCGTCGAAGACAATCTCGCCGCCGACGGTCGGAATGCCGATGCTGTTGCCGTAGCCGCCGACGCCGGCGACCACGCCCTCGAAGATACGCCGCGCCAGTGGCGCGTCGAGCGAGCCGAAGCGGAGGGCGTTCAATAGCGCAATGGGCCGCGCGCCCATCGTGAAGATGTCGCGGATGATGCCGCCGACGCCGGTCGCCGCGCCCTGGTAGGGCTCGATGAACGAGGGATGGTTGTGGGATTCGATCTTGAAGACCGCGCACAGCCCGTTGCCAATGTCGACGGCGCCGGCGTTCTCACCGGGCCCCTGCACCACGCGCGGACCAGTGGTCGGCAGCGTCTTCAGGTGCACTCGCGAGCTCTTGTAGCTGCAATGCTCCGACCACATCACCGAGAACAGGCCGAGCTCGAGCAGGTTGGGCTCGCGGCCCATCAACTCGAGGATCCGCTCGTACTCGTCCGGCTTGATGCCGTGCCGTTCCAAAACCCCAGCGGTGTTGACCAAACTCGTTGCCCCTTCGCGGTCGCTCCGAGGTCGCGACCGGTCGATCGTGATGTCCGCCCTGTCTTACCGTCCTGCCAGTGAAGCCAGTGACTTAACTGCCGATGCCAGAATCACGCGGCCGTCCGCGCTCCCCAGCTGTGCTTCAGTTGCGCGTTCGGGATGCGGCATCAGCCCCACCACGTTGCGTTGCCGGTTGCAGATCCCGGCAATGCTGTTGAGCGATCCGTTCGGGTTGCTCGCGGGCGACACCTCGCCGGCGGCGTTCGAGTAGCGGAATACCACCTGGCGATGGGCCTCGATCTCCGCGAGGGTGTCGGGGTCGGCGTAATAGTTGCCTTCGCCGTGCGCCACCGGCATGTGCAGTACCTGCGTTGACGCGCACGCGGCGGTGAACGGCGTATCGGTCTGCTCGACGCGAACCGGCACCAGCCGCGACACGAACTTGATGCGATCGTTGCGCACCATGGCGCCGGGCAGCAGACCGGCCTCGAGCAGCACCTGGAAGCCGTTGCAGATGCCAAGCACCGGTCCGCCGCGATCGGCAAACGCCTTCACCGCCGACATGATGGGCGAGAAGCGCGCGATCGCGCCGGTGCGCAGGTAGTCACCATGCGCAAACCCGCCCGGAAGAATGACGACGTCGGCGCCCTGCAGGTCGGTGTCTTTGTGCCACACCAGTGCCGCGTCTTCGCCGATCACTTCCGAGGCGGCGTAGAACGCGTCGTGATCCGAGTTGGACCCGGGAAACACGACGACCGCGAACTTCATGGCAGAACCTCGACGCGGTAGCTTTCGATCACCGGATTCGCCAGCAGCTTGTCCGCCATTTCCGTGACCCGCGCCTTTGCCGTCACCGCGTCGGTGGCGGCTAGCTCGACCTCGAAGAACTTGCCTTGCCGCACGTCCTGCACCTCCTGGTAGCCGAGCGTCACGAGGGCGTCGGCGACGACGCGACCCTGGGGATCGAACACGGAGGGTTTGAGGGTCACATAGACACGAGCCTTCATCGCTTCTCCATGGCGACGGCTAAAGCCATCGCCCTCCAACTGATCAGACAAACACACGTTCGAACACGGCGTCGACGTTGCGGAGTTGCTCCTTCAGGTCGAACGCCTTCTCGATCTCGGCCGCCGACAACACCTTGGTGATGTCTTCGTCGGCCAGCAGCAGCGGCTTGAAGTCCTTCTGCTCGTGGAACGAGCGCATGGCATTGCGCTGCACCCACTCGTAGGCCTGCTCGCGCGAAATGCCGTGGCGCGCCAGCTCGAGCAGCACCTGTCCCGAAAACACCACGCCACGCGAGCGGTTGAGGTTCTCGAGCATGCGGTCGGGATAGACCACCATGCCGCGGACGATACGCGTGAAGCGCCGCAGCATGTGATCCAGGGCAATGAAGCTGTCGGGCAGGATCACGCGCTCGACCGACGAGTGCGAGATGTCGCGTTCGTGCCACAGCGCCACGTTCTCCATCGCCGCCATGGCATTGCCGCGCAGCAGGCGGGCGAGGCCGACGATCTGCTCGCAGCCGATGGGATTGCGCTTGTGCGGCATCGCCGACGAGCCCTTCTGGCCCTTGGCGAACGGTTCTTCCACCTCGCCGATCTCGGTCTTTTGCAGGCCGCGAATCTCGAGCGCGAACTTCTCGAGACAGGCCGCGGTAATCGCCAGCGTGCTGATCAGCTCGGCATGGCGATCGCGTTGAATCACCTGCGACGACACGGCATCCGGCTCGAGACCCAGGCGTCGGCACACGGCTTCTTCAATCGACGGATCCAGATGCGCGAAAGTGCCGACGGCGCCCGAAATCATGCCGACCCGCACGCCCTCGCGCGCTCGCCGCACACGCTCGATGCAGCGGCCCAGGTCCGCGTACCAGAGCGCCAGCTTCAGGCCGAACGTCATCACCTCGGCGTGCACGCCGTGCGTGCGGCCGATCATCGGCGTCGACTGGTGTTCGACCGCGCGCGTCTTCACGGCATCGGCCAACCCCGCCAGTAGCTTGAGGATGAGGTCACAGGCTTCGACCATCTGCACCGCCTGCGCGGTGTCAACCACATCAGACGAGGTCAGGCCGAAGTGGAGCCAACGGGCCGACGGCCCGACCTTCTCGGCCACCGAGGTGGTGAAGGCGATGACGTCGTGGTGGGTGATCTTTTCGATTTCGTCGATGCGCGCGATGTCGAAGGCGCCCTTGGCCCGCAGGTCGCGCGCCGCTTCGGCGGGGACGATGCCGGCGTCGGCCATGGCTTCGGCGGCGGCGATTTCCACCTGGAGCCAGGTTTCGTACCGGCGCTGCTCACTCCAGATGCGACCCATTTCGGGGTTGGTGTAACGCGGGATCATGATCGGGATCCGGGATCCGGGATCCGGGATCCGGCGGCGTACCTAGAGCGCAAGTTGCTCCTTGTTGACCTGCAGTCCGTTGACGTTGCCAAGCACGGTGACCGCGAGCGACCCGTTGGCGAAAAAGCGATCCGCCAGCTTGAGCACGTCTTCCGCCGTCACGCGCTCGATCGACGCCAGCATCTCGTCGAGACCATCGGTGCGGTCGCGGTACATCTCCTGCCGGGCCAGGTGCGACATGCGGCTCGACGTGCTTTCGAGCCCGAGCATCAGCGAGCCTTTGAGGTGATCCTTGGCGCGCCGCAACTCGACCGAATCGAGGCCGCCGGCCTTCATCTGGCGAATCTCGGCCACCACGACATCGATCAGTTCGGCGACCACCTCATTGCTGCAGCCGGCATAGATGCTGAGCGCGCCGGAATCCTGGTACGCCGATAGTCCCGAGAACACGGCGTATGCCAGGCCGCGCTTTTCGCGGACGTTCTGGAACAGGCGCGAGCTCATCGAGCCGCCGAGGGTGGTGTTCAGCGCGTAGCCCGCGTAGCGTTCCGGATGATGCTGCGGCAGCGCTGGCGTGCCGAACACCACGTGGCTTTGCTCCAGCTCCTTCTTGCGAATCTGGATGGTCGAGGCGACCACCGGCGGCGAATGCTCGGCTTCGGGACCGGTGTGCGGAATGTGGGCGAGGGCGCGTTCGAGCAAGCCCTGGACGTGGTCGTGCTCGAGGTTGCCGACCGCCACCACCACGAAGTTGCCGGCGACGTAGGTGTTCGTGAAGTACTTCGTGAGCGTCTCGCGCGTGAGCGCGTTCACGCTGTCGGGCGTGCCGAGAATGGGGCGGCCGAGCGGATGGCCGCCCCAGAAGCCTTCCGCGAAAATCTCGTGGACCAGATCGTCGGGGGTGTCCTCGACCATCTTGATCTCTTCGAGGATGACCTTCTTCTCTTTCTCGATGTCGTCCTCGGCCATCAGCGGATTGCTGATCAGGTCGGCGAGAATTTCGACCGCGAGCGGCAGGTGCTCATCGAGCACCTTGAGGTAATAGCCGGCGTATTCCTTGGAGGTAAAGGCATCGATCTGGCCGCCGATCGAATCCACCTGCTGCGCGATTTCTTCCGCCGACCTGGTGGGCGTGCCCTTGAAGAGCATGTGCTCGACAAAGTGCGCAATGCCCATGCTTTCCGTCGGTTCGTGCCGCGAGCCGCGCGTGAGCCAGATGCCGATGGCGACCGATCGCACATGGGTCATCCGCTCGGTGGCAAGACGGACACCGTTGGCAAGGACGGCGCGACGAATGTTGGGCTCAGACACTGTGTGGGATTCTGCCGCAGATAACAGGTTGCGACAGAGAGAGTTACGCCGAAATCATATCATGGCCGCAGACCTGTCCCGCCATAGCGCGCAGCGCGACGGCGGATGACACAGACTTCTAATGCCTTCTGACTTCTCACATTCAACTTCACTAAACTGTCCCTGGTGACCCCCTACCATGCCAAGGTCTGGGCCCATGAGCTCACCCGCCGGGCTCCGGCCGACAGCGTGGACCGGCTGGCCACGGCCCTGGTGGACGCCCAGGTCGACCTCAATCCCCACCAAGTCGACGCGGCGCTGTTCGCGTTCAGGTCGCCGCTCTCCAAAGGCGTACTGCTGGCGGACGAGGTGGGGCTTGGCAAGACCATTGAAGCCGGGCTGGTCATTTCCCAGAAGTGGGCTGAACGGCGGCGGCGCGTCCTGGTCATCACACCCTCGAACCTCCGGAAGCAGTGGCATCAGGAGTTGTCGGAGAAGTTCTTTCTTCGCTGCACGATCATCGAGTCGAAGCCCTACAACGACGACATCAAGCAGGGTCGCTTCCGGCCATTCGAACGGGACTCCATCGTCATCTGCTCCTACCAGTTTGCCCGTAACAAGGCGGCCGATGTCCGTGCGATTCCATGGGATCTGGTCGTCATGGACGAGGCGCACCGGCTGCGCAACGTTTACAAGCCGGGCAACATCATTGCGAACACGCTGAAGCAGGCCTTGGCCCAT
>SHUG01000110.1 GCA_009694735.1 Acidobacteriota bacterium
CACCCTGCTGTCCGCGGCCGCTCCGGTCCGGCTGAAGCCGGACGCCACATCTCGATCGCCACGACCGACACCGGCCGAGCTTACTGCGCCGGCATCAGGCCTGTTTCTAGAGCGAGTGTTCTACGAGGGCGACGGGCGGCAATGGCCGCTATGTCCCGCAGTAGCGGTGCCGTCTGGGCGTGAGTGACGTAGCGCTGGTAGCACTTGTAGCAGAGCGCGTAGTAGGGGTCCCACGTGGCGATGCCTTCCTGCCGGAACAAGCTGCGACGGTTCTCGCAGTGCTGGCAAACCTTTTTGGCGGCGGGAGCGGGTTGGCGAAAACGAATGCGAATTGTCATAACCCCACCTTATGTGCTGGCCGTGACAGATCAGGTCAGCTCGGTTACCCTTGCATCAGGTTGCACACTGCTGCTTGTTACTGCATACGTCATGCCGTATCTGAAGTTCGACTTTTGGCCTGATTTCCGACCCCAATGGAACGCCATACCGAAATAGTCCGACAGTGGCGCATTTTGCTGACACTCGAGGGCAAGGCACGAGGGCTCACCCTGGCCGAAGCCCAGGCGGTGGCCGGCGAAGGCGTCTCTGAACGCACCATCCGCCGCGACCTCGACGCCCTGACGCAGGCTGGCTTTCCCATTGAGGCGACCAAGCGCGACGGCAAGACCGCGTTCGTGCTCAACCGAGACGTCTTCAAGGGCGTAGCCGCCGCCGGGTTCTCTCTCTCGGAGCTGTGCGCGCTTTACCTCAGTCGAACGGTGTTGGCGGCCGTCACCGGCGGGCCGTTTCAAGACAGCCTGGCCTCTGCCTTCGACAAGCTGTACGAAGCGCTGCCGCCGTCGCTCTGGAAGTTCATTGACAGCCTGCCCGACGCCCTGGGCGCCAAGCAACACGCATCACGGCCGCTGGCCGGAGGCTCGGCCAAGTCGGTCGACACGCTGATGTCGGCCATTCTCGGCCGCCGCCGCCTGCGCATGCGCTATCACTCGTTCTCCAGCCAGAAACTCAAGGACTACAGCGTCGAGCCCTATCGACTGGCCTACGCGCAAGGCGGGCTGTACCTGCAGGCGTTCGTGCCCGACTACGGGGAGATGCGGACCTTTGCGGTGCAGCGGATCGAGCAGGCGGTCGCCCTCGAAGAGAGCTTCAACCCGGTGGCCGGCTCCCCTGCGGAGGTGTTTCCCCACTCACTTGGCGCCTTCTCGGGCACACCTGAGCCGGTGGTGATCGAGTTCACCGCCGCCGAAGCGCCCTATGTGCGCGAACGCCAGTGGCACGCATCGCAAGCGATCGAGGAATTGCCCGGCGGCCGCATTCGACTGACCCTCAACGTGGTGCTCGACTGGGAGCTGCAGGCGTGGGTGATGGGATTTGGACCGGCGGCGCGGGTGGTTTCGCCGCGGGCATTTGCCGATCGCATTGTCGAGAGCCTGGACGAAGCGCGGGCGACCTACCTCAGAACCTTGTAGGGATCGAGCGGCGTCCCCTGCCACCACTGCTTCTGGTCGGTCATCTGGAAGATGGCGAAGTGCACACAGCCGTGAGACGAGGTGTGGCCGACCGTGCCCGGCTCGGGCGTGCCGTGAATGCCGTAGTGCGGCGTGCTGATGTCGATCCACACCAAGCCCACTGGCCCGTTCGGGGAGATGTCGGGCACGGCTCGGCGTGGTCGCACTAAGATAGGCGCTGTGCCAAAGGTTCGTGACGCCATCAAGCTGATCGAGGCCGACGGCTGGCGGGAAGTGGCAACCAAGGGTAGCCACCGTCAGTTCAAGCATCCGACCAAGCCCGGTCGCGTCACCGTTGCCGGGCACCCGTCAGACGACCTGGCGCCGGGCACTTACAACAGCATCTTGAAACAGGCAGGGCTCAAGGAGTAGTTATGCACCGATTCCTGATCGTCATCGAGACTGCCGGCGGTAATTTCTCGGCGTACTCGCCAGACTTGCCGGGCTGTGTCGCAACTGGAGCGACGCGCGAGGAAACCGAACGGCGGATGTACGAGGCGATCCAGTTGCACGTGGAGGGCCTCATCGAGGACAACCAGCCGGTTCCCGCCTCCACTTCGTTCGCCGAGTACGTGGTCGTTCCCGCCTACACCTAAAAAGTCGCGAGAATGTTCGCGGGCGAACCGGTGCCGCCCTTCACGGCCAGCGGCGCGATGGTCAGCATGAATGACCACCGTTTGAGCCTGGCCGCCGTGGCCGACAGGCTCTCCAGATCCTGGTTGTCGAGCAGGTTAATTCCCAGGCCGGTGAGCAGCAGCGTGTGCACCGGCAACGCGATGCCCTCGACCAGTGACGGCACCACGTCTTGCGCCGCATCGCTGCCGACGAAGGCGACGCCGCGTGCCTTGATCCACGGTGCGATCGACGCATGGAAGCCGGCGGCACTGCGGCCGACCGCCCACGGCCCTACCTTGTCGCGTCGCGCCCAACGGCCGGTCCGCAACAGGATCGCATCGCCGACACCAATCTTGATGCCGGCCTTCTTCTCCCACGCCTCGATCTCCTCGACATACACCGCGGTGCCCGGCTCGAGATACGGCACGCCGCGCAGTAACGGGATGTCGATCAGGATGCCGCGGGTGATCACGCCCTGCTTGAGGTTCTCGATGCCGAGCTTGACGCACCCGGCCGGCGTATTCACTTCGGCCGTCGGGTAGCCGTTGTAGGTCTGGCCCTTGTAGAGGATGTGACACAGGCCGTCGATGTGGCTGTGCGCATAGCCGTGATACGACACGCGATAGGTGTCCATGGTGTTCGCGCCAAGCATGGTGTGCTCGAACGGGCTGCCGTTGTCGTCGGCCTTGTCGGTCAACAGGTTGTGCGACAGCGACACCGTGGTGCCGGTCTTGGCCAGCGCAATGGCCCGCCGGCGCGTGGCGTCGGTGAGCAGGTTCGCGGCGCCCAGCTCGTCAGCCGCGCCCCAGCGGCCCCAGTTCTTGACCCGCTGGAACAGCTCGTCGAATTCGGCGGCGTTGCGCGGCGCGCGTGAGGCCGGCGCCTGGGCCGACGTTGACGGCACGACCTGCGAGAGGGCGCCGGCGAAAAGCACCACGGCGATCAGGAATCTGCTCACACTCACCCCACTATGCTTGAGTCCGGCTAACCACCTGCGCCAAGGCTTCGGCGGTCGAGAAGCCGACGGCTACTGGATTATCGCTACTGTACGACCGCCTGATCGACGGCGGCCTTGAAACGCTGCCGGAGTCCGTCAGGACTGGCCGGCACGTTTTGCGAGAACAACATCACCACGAGCTGCCTTGCCGGATCGACCGAGAAGAATGTGCCGACCGAACCATCCCACCCGTACTCGCCGGCGGCGGTGAGATAGCCGCGCGACGTGGGCGTGACCACGACGTCGACGTTACCGAGTCCCCACCCCATCGCGCCGCCGCGCTGCTGCAGCACGGGCGCTGACAGGCCGTTGGTCGTCATCATCTCCACGGTCTTCGCGGAGAGCAGCCGCACGCCGTCCAGCTCGCCCTGGTTCAGCAGCATCTGGCAGAAGCGCAGGAAATCGGGCGCGGTCGAGACCAGGCCGACGGCACCTTCGAGCAGCGCCGGGCGCTCGGTGAACGGGACTTCCGGCTCGATCTCGAACGCCGTGAGCCCGCCGGCCGGTGCCACCTGATAGACCGTGGCCAGGCGCGCCCGCGCCTCCCCTTCCACCCAGAACGAGGTGTCGGTCATGCCAAGGGGCCTGAGGATGCGCGCGGTCACGAACATGTCGAACGGCTGGCCCGACACCACCTCCACCAGGCGGCCGAGCACCGTGGTGCCCTCGCTGTAGCGGAAGCGCGTGCCGGGATCCTCCATCAGCGGCGCATGCGTGATGTTGGTGACAAACTGCGGCAGGCCTTGCGACCGCACGCGCACGCGGCGCGCCTGATACAGCTCGGACGAGCGATGGCTCAGTCCAGACGTATGCAGCAGCAGGTCTGCGATGGTGATTTCGCGCGAGGGCTTTCGCGAACCCTCCGGTGTTTGCACCATCACGTGCTTGAACTCGGGCAGATGCGCCGAGACCGCGTCAGTGAGCCGGACCTTGCCTTCCTCTTGGAGCATCATCACCGCGACCGCCGTGATGGCCTTGGTTTGGGAGTAGATGCGGAACAGCGACCGTTCGGTCATCGGCGCGCGCGCCTCGACGTTCTGCAAACCGACCGCTTCGAGGTAGGCAATCTTGCCGTGACGCGCCACGAGCGCCACCGCGCCGGCGATCTTGCGATCGGTGACCGCTTGCCTGAGCACTGCGGTAGCGTGCTGTAACCGTTCCGCCGAGAGGCCCACGGAATCGGGCGTGGCGCGCGGCGTCGGCTTGGCTTGGGCCAATACACCGGCGACGAGGACGAGGGCGCACAGGCCCAGGACGGTGGCAGGTCGAGTCATCTGGTGCGACATTATCATTCGCGCGTCACCGCCGTGAGGTTCATGGTCACGCGGATCCCCGGCTTCGGCAAGTCGCTCACCCCAATCGCCGTGCGGGCGGGTCGATGCTCGCCCATGCGTTCGGCATACGCCGCATTCATGGCCTCGAAGTCGCGCATGTCTCGCAGGAACACATTGATATGCACGACATGCGAGAGATCCGATCCCACCGCCTCGAGCATCACGCGGAACGAGTCCAGAATCTGCCGGGTCTGCGCGGTGACGTCGGGTCCCGCGAGTTTACCCGTGGTGGGATCGAACCCGGCGGTGCCGCCAATGGTGATCGACGTGCCAACCCTGCTGATGTGGCTGTACGGCCCGATCGGTTGCGGCGTACCCGGTGGTGTATACGTGCCGACCTTCGACATGCGATCTGCCTCCCCGCGCACGGCGGAGGCCCTATGATACGCTCCGTCGATGGCCAGCGCGACACCTGTAGATGATGAGGCGACCCTCATCGCACAGCTGCGAGCCGGCGACGAGTCGGCGTACGAGCATGTCGTGCGCACCTACGGCGGCCGCCTCCTGGCGGTCACTCGCCGCATCGTCGGCTCCGATGAAGACGCCCGCGATATCGTGCAGGACGCCTTCCTCAATGCGTTCAAGAGCCTCGGTCGTTTCGAGGGCAATTCCAAGCTGTTCACCTGGCTGCACCGCATCGCCGTCAACGCGGCGTTGATGAAGCTGCGCACGCGCAAGCGCAAGCCCGAGCAGTCGATCGAGACCCTGCTGCCAGGCTTCTTGGACGATGGCCACCACGAGGAGCGATTCCGGAGCTGGGACGAGCCCGTCGACAAGGCCATGGAGCGCGCCGAGACCCGGCAGCTGGTCCGGGCGAAAATCGACGAGCTGCCCGAGAGCTACCGTACCGTTCTCGTCCTGCGTGACATCGAAGGGTTGGATACCGAGGAAACCGCCAAAATGCTTGGGCTGTCTGTGAACGCCACGAAGATTCGGCTGCACCGCGCGCGGCAAGCGCTCCGGACGATGTTGTCGCCCCATTTCGCGAGCCCGGCTCAGGGGCGGGCGGCGTCATGAAGTGCCGCGAGCTGGCGGAATTTCTGATGGACTACGTGAGCGGCGAGCTCCCCGAAGAGAATCGCGCGCACTTCGAGTTCCACCTGTCGCGCTGCCGCAACTGCCACGAATACCTGGCCCAGTACGAGAGCACGGTCAAGGCGGGCCGTATTGCCTGTGGCGAGCTGAGCGACGAGCTCCCCGCCGACATCCCCGAGGATTTGGTCAAGGCCGTCCTCGCCGCCCGCAAACTCTGACTCTTCGCTCAGCGACCTACCCCGGAAGAATTCATCTCCCGGTCTCCGTCTCTCCTATGAGTATCCTAGGGGGATGACGGTTCCGGTCTTGCATCAGCTCAAGCAGTAGAGGGTAGCGTGGACTTCAAGGACTACTACACCACGCTCGGCATCGCGAAGACTGCCTCCGCGAAGGAGATCAAGCAGGCGTTCCGCAAGCTCGCGCGCAAGTTTCACCCCGACGTGAACCCGGGAGACAAGGGCGCCGAGGCCAAGTTCAAGGAACTGAACGAAGCCAACGAGGTGCTGAGCGATCCGGCCAAGCGAAAGAAGTACGACGAGTTGGGGGCGAACTGGCGCGCCTACGAGAACGCGCCGCCCACTGCCGGCAGCCCGTTCGGGCGGGGCGCGGGTGCGGGTGGCTTTCACACCATGTCGCAGGAAGACATGTCGGACATGTTTGGCGGCGACAGCCCCTTCTCCGACTTCTTCACGACCTTCTTCGGCGGCACGGGCGGCCAGGAACCATCGGCTGGCGCGCGTGGCAGCCGCGGCCGGCCGCGGACTCGCAAGGGTCAGGATGTCGAGCATCCCTTCGAGTTGGATCTCGAGGACGCGCTGCGCGGCAGCGTCCAGCGATTGCAGTTGCGGCACGACGGCCAGGCGCGATCAGTGGAAGTGCGCATTCCGGCCGGCGTCACCGACGGCTCACGCGTGCGCGTGCCGGGCGAAGGCGGTCGCGGTACCGGCAGCGGTCCCAGTGGCGATCTCTACCTGCGCGTGCAGTTGAAACCGCATCCGGTCTTCGAGGTGAAGGCCCGCGACGTGTACACGAAGACCCGGGTACCGGTCACCACCGCGGTGCTGGGCGGCGAAGTCGATGTGGTGACGCCCGAGGCAAAGACGCTACGGCTCAAGGTGCCGGCCGGCACGCAGAGTGGCCAGCGGTTTCGCCTGCGTGGCCACGGCTTGCCGTCAGTCGGCAAGCCGGACGATCGGGGGGATCTCTACGCCAACGTCGAAGTGGACATCCCCAAGGCGCTCACCGACGAAGAGCGCGGGTTGTACGAGTCGCTGCGCGACATGAAGAAATAACAAAGAACAAATAACGAAGAACGAAGACGAATCATGAACCTCAACAAGTTCACCGAGAAGGCCCAGGAGGCCGTGCTGGCGGCGCCGCAGTTGGCGTCGGAGTTGAATCACGCGCAGGTCGAGCCCGAGCACTTGCTGGTGATGCTGGCCGAACAACAGAACGGCGTAGTGCCCAGCGTATTTCGCCGCCTGGGCGTCGAGCCGGCGGCGGTGGCCGGTGCGCTGCGCACCTACCTGGCCAAGCAGCCCAAGGCGCACGGCGGCGCTGAACCGCAGCTGTCCCCCCGCCTGCGCGTCGTGTTCGACGCCGCGCAGGCGGAAGCCAAGGCGATGCAGGACGAGTACGTCAGCACCGAGCACCTGCTGCTCGGGCTGGTGAACGAACCCGGCAAGTCGACCACCGGCGACCAGCTGAAGGCCAACGGCATTTCGCGCGAGAAGGTGCTCGAGGTGCTGACCTCGGTGCGTGGCAGCCAGCGCGTCACCGACCAGAACCCCGAGGGCAAGTACGAAGCGCTCGAGAAGTACGGGCGCGACCTCACCGAGTTGGCACGCAAGGGGAAACTGGACCCGGTCATCGGCCGCGATGAAGAAGTGCGCCGGGTGATCCAGGTGCTGTCACGACGCACCAAGAACAACCCGGTGCTGATCGGCGAGCCCGGGGTCGGCAAGACGGCCATTGTCGAGGGCCTCGCCCAGCGCATCATCCGCGGCGATGTACCCGAAGGCCTCAAGCAGAAGCGCATCGTCACGCTCGACATGGGGGCGCTGATTGCCGGCGCCAAGTATCGCGGCGAGTTCGAGGATCGCTTGAAGGCCGTGCTCAAGGAAGTGTCGGAAGCCGAGGGTCGGATCGTCCTGTTCATCGACGAACTCCACACGGTCGTCGGCGCTGGCGCGGCGGAGGGGTCGATGGACGCCTCGAACATGCTGAAGCCCATGCTGGCGCGCGGCGAGCTGCACACCATCGGGGCGACCACCATCGACGAGTACCGCAAGTACATCGAGAAGGACGCCGCGCTCGAGCGCCGCTTCCAGCCGGTGACCGTGGGAGAACCGACGGTCGAAGACACCATCAGCATCCTCCGCGGGCTGCGCGAACGCTACGAGATCCATCACGGCGTGAAGTTCAAGGACGCGGCACTGGTCGCCGCGGCCATGCTGTCGCATCGCTACATCGCCGATCGCTTCCTGCCCGACAAGGCCATTGACCTGATCGATGAGGCGGCGTCGAAGCTGCGCATGGAGATTGACTCGATGCCGGCGGAGCTGGACGAAGTGCGCCGCCGCATCATGCAGCTCGAGATCGAACGCGAGGCTCTTCGCAAGGAGAGGGACAAGGCATCGCAGGAGCGGCTGAAGAAGCTCGAGCAGGACCTCGCCGACCTCAAGGAACAGGACCTGCAACTCCGCTCGCATTGGGAGCAGGAGAAAGAGGCGATTCAGGCCGGCCGGCAGCTCAAGGAGCAACTCGAGCGCGTGCGCGTCGAAGTGGAACAGGCGCAGCGAGCCGGCGACTACGCGGTGGCGTCGGAACTGCAGTACGGCCGCGTCCCGGAGCTCGAGTCGAAGATCAAGGACCAGGAGACGCGCCTGCAGGGCCTGCAGAAGGTCAAGAGCATGCTCAAGGAAGAGGTCGACGAAGAAGACATCGCTGAAGTCGTCGGCAAGTGGACGGGCATCCCGGTGAGCCGGCTGATGGAAGGCGAAATTCAGAAACTGCTCAAGATGGAAGACCGCCTGCACCAGCGCGTGGTGGGGCAAGACGAGGCGATCACCTCGGTGTCGAACGCCATTCGCCGCGCCCGCGCCGGCCTGCAGGATCCCCACCGTCCGCTGGGCAGCTTCATCTTTCTCGGCCCCACCGGCGTCGGCAAGACGGAACTCGCCCGCGCGCTGGCCGAGTTCCTCTTCGACGACGAGCAAGCCATGGTGCGAATCGACATGTCCGAGTACCAGGAGAAGCACACCGTGTCGCGCATGATCGGCGCGCCGCCCGGCTACGTTGGTTACGATGAGGCCGGACAGCTGACCGAGGCGGTTCGGCGCCGGCCCTATGCGGTGGTGCTGTTCGACGAAGTCGAGAAAGCGCACCCCGAAGTGCTCAACGTCATGCTGCAGTTGCTCGATGACGGCCGGTTGACCGACGGCAAGGGCCGGGTGGTTGACTTCACCAACACGGCGATCGTCATGACCTCGAACCTGCGCGACCTCGACTCGTTGCGCGGCCACTTCCGGCCCGAGTTCATCAACCGCATCGACGACATCGTCTTCTTCCACTCGCTCGATCGCGACCACATCAAGCAGATCGTCGACATCCAGCTGCGCGGCCTGTTGAAGCGGCTGGCCGATCGCAAGATTCACATCACTCTCAGCGAGGCCGTGAAGGACTTCCTGGTGCGCGAAGGGTATGATCCAGTTTATGGGGCCCGGCCGCTGAAACGGGCTCTCCAGCGGCTCCTGCTCGACCCACTGGCGCTCCGCGTGCTCGAAGGCGAGTTCCGCGATGGCGACACGGTGGTCGCGGATCTGGCCGCCCGCCTCCGCCAAGGCTCCGGCGAGGCAGGCCCCGATGAAATCAGCTTCGCGAAAGGTCACGCGCTCCATGTCTAGTTCTGCCACGCCACCCGGCGGCTCGAAAGGCCGGCCTGGGTCACCTAAACCGACTGCCCTCTGGTGGGTGCTCGGTGCGCTCACCTTGCTGGCACTGGCCCAGGCGTTTGTTCTGGCGCCCGCGGGTCGTCAGATTCCCTACAGCGAGTTCAAGGGGCTCGTCCGCGGCGGCCAGGTGGCCGAAGTGGCGGTCGGCGACTCGATCATCCGCGGCACGCTCAAGAAGGCCGGCGACGATGGCGTGGCGGCGTTTTCGACGACCCGCATCGCCGATCCCAAGTTGGTTGAGGAACTCGATCAGGCGAGCGTGAAGTACTCGGGCGAGCTGGTCAGCCGGTGGCTGCCCGAGGTGCTGGGCTGGGTGTTGCCCTTACTGCTCCTGTTCGGCCTGTGGACGTTTTTCTTTAAGCGCATGGGCGGCGCCGAGGGCGGCATCATGTCGTTCTCCCGCAGCAAGGCCAAGCTGATGGCGGAAGACGACGTGAAGACGACCTTTACCGACGTGGCCGGGGTGGACGAGGCGGCGCAGGAGCTGCGCGAGATTGTCGAGTTCTT
>SHUG01000111.1 GCA_009694735.1 Acidobacteriota bacterium
CCCGCCGCCGATCTCCCCAAGACCCCGCCCGCCGGCAAGAACACGTTCCGGCTGCTGGGTATCGGGGAGTTCAACCTCGGCCAGCACCGCGACCGCACCATGGTGATTCGTGGCCTGCTGATCAAGGCCAGCCCGGTGAGCCGCATCAACATGACCTCGTCGGCCGAGGCCGTGGCGTCGTGCGTCGCGGGGGCGCCGAAATAGGCTAGAATCCGCCGTATGAAACGACTGGCACTCGTCGTGATCGGCGTGGCGACGTTCGGTTCCTTCAGCGCCACCGCTCAAACTCCAGCTCCATCATCCGCCGGCGCACCAACATTCGCCAAAGACGTCGCGCCGATCATGTACAAGAAATGCGCCAACTGCCATCGTCCCGGCGAGGTCGCGCCCATGACGCTGCTGTCGTACGACGATGCGCGGCCGTGGGCGAAGGCGATTAAGGCGAAGGTCGTGTCGCGTGAGATGCCGCCATGGGGCGCTGACATGACCCAGAGCCTGCCGATGCGTAACGACATCAGCCTGTCGCAGAAAGAGATCGACACCATCGCCGCGTGGGTTGATGGTGGCGCCGCGCGCGGCAACGCCGCCGACCTGCCGCCGCCGCCGATCTTTGCATCGGGCTGGTCGTTTGGTTCGCGCGAACCGGACGCGGTGCTCGAGATGCCGGTCGAGTTCGAGATTCCGGCGGAAGGCGAAGTCGGCGTGCAGATGTTCTACTCGAAGGTGCCGTGGACCGAGGACCGCTTCGCGGAAGTGGTCGAACTGCACCCGAGCAATCGCGCCGTGCTGCACCACGCCGGCATTTACTTCGTCGACATTCCTGAAGGCACGAAGATCGTGAACGGGCGCATTGTCGACGAGAACGGCAAGACGATCGGCGATCGTGGATCGCGCGGTTTGCCCTCAACCGACAGCGGGCTGCCCGGGTCGAGCAAGCTGCTGTCGTGGGTGCCGGGCCGCGGCCTCGACATTCATCGCGCCGACATCGGCAAGCGGATTCCCGCCGGAAAGTACGTGAGCTGGCAGATGCACTACAACCCGACCGGCACGCCGCAGAAAGATCGGACGAAGCTGGGCATCTGGTTCAACAAGGTACCGGTGACCCACGAAGTGCTGATCCGCCAGGCCGGCGATCCGCTCGCCACTACCAAAGGCGGCCTGTCGATCTACCGCGCCGAAGGCCGCGAGACCGAATACGTGGCCGACCCGAGCAGCACGCGCCGCAGCCGCACCACGCCGAACATTCCGCCCTATGCGGAGAACTGGAAGCTGACCGGCATCACCCCAGTGACCGAAGACATCACGCTCTATGCGATGTCGCCCCACATGCACCTGCGCGGCAAGAGCTTGAAGTGGGTGATTACCTATCCCGACGGCCGCGAGCAGGTGATTCTGAACGTGCCGAAGTTCGACTTCAACTGGCAGTTCAACTACGAGCTGGCCGAGCCGCTCAAGATTCCGGCCGGCAGCAAGATCTCCGGCATCGGCGTCTACGACAACTCGGTGCGCAACAAGTGGAACCCGGGTCCGCAGCTCGAGGTGTTCTGGTCGGAGCAGAGTTGGGACGAGATGTACCAGCCGTTCACGGAATACTCGGTGGACTCGCAAGACCTGACGGTGCTCAAGCCGGTGGGCTCGCAACAGAAACAATAGCTTCGCAATTTGGGTCGGGAGTGGCAGGTCCACTCCCGGCCAGTTACTTCACGAGCTTCCCGCCTTTTCGGTTATCCATCACGAACTTGTCGCGCGCCGGCATCACCACCTTGGGCAACGACGCCTGATCCATCACCGCATCCTCGGGCACGATCTTGTTGAGCGCGAGGAGGTAAGCCACGAGTGCGTAGGTTTCATCCGGCGACAGCGAACCGGGCTGCATGAACGGCATGGCGCGGTAGGTGTAATCGTAGAGGGTGGTCGCGTACGGCCAGTAGTTGCCGACCGTCTTCACGAGTTTCGGGTCCATCGCGAAGTTGAAGTTGGGGCCCGAGTCGCGGCCGACGAGGCGATCGAACGATCCGCCCTCGCCGTTGGCGCCGTGGCACGAGCGGCACTTCGCCGCGTAGATGGCGGCGCCTTCTGCGACGGTGCCGCGGCCCGCGGGCAAGCCGCGGCCGTCGGGCATCACGTCGATGTCCAGCTTCTTGATCTCGGCAGCCGTAGCGGCTCTGCCGATATCGAGCCGCGAAGGCTGTCGCGCCGTAGCGCGAGCCCCGGATTGAGCGAGCGCGAAGGCGGACGCGGAAACTGCGATCAGCGCCGTGGCCATAACCGCCTTCATTACCCGCCTCCCGCGAATTTCAGCGAGCCGTCAGCCAGCACCTTCCACCCGCGAATGTGGTTGAAGTGATACGCCGTCGCCGGCCCGCGCGCGGCCATCAACACGTCAAGCGTGGGCTGGGTATAACCGGTGTCGTCGGTGGCGCGGCTCATCAACGTCGCCTCGCCGCCCTTCCATTCGAAGGGCAGGCGGAAGCGCGTGTGGCACTTCGGCAGCACGGGTTCGTCGAGCTTGGCCGCTTGCCACGTCTTGCCGCCGTCGACACTGACGTCGACCTTGGCGATCTTGCCGCGGCCACTCCAGGCAATGCCGCGCACTTCCCACCAGCCAGGGCCGGTCAGCTGGTCAGGGAATGCCGGTTCGGTGATCAGCGACTTCGCGTCCATGTCGAGGCTGAAGATGCGCGCGGTGCCGTCGGGCAGCGGGTCGGTGTACTTCGAAGTTTCCTCGCGCGTCATGAACGGCTGATCGGCGAGCTCGATGCGGCGCAGCCACTTGATGCTGGCGTTACCTTCGACGCCGGGGAGGAACAGGCGCACCGGGTAGCCCTGCTCGGGGCGTAGCGCCTCCCCGTTCTGCCCATACGCAATCAGCGCATCGTCATAGGCCTTCTCGATCGGGATGCTGCGCGTCATCACCGCCGCGTCCATGCCCTCGGCGAGAAACCATTTCGCTTTCGGCGACGCGCCGGCTTCGCGCAGCAGCGTGGCGAGCGGCACGCCGGTCCACTCGCTGGTGCTGGTCAGGCCGTCGATCTGTTGCGGCGTTTGATCGGTCTGATTGCCTTCGCGGCGATAGGCGCGCCCGCCGTTGCCGGAGCATTCCATCATGCGAATCATCGAGCGGCCCGGGAAGCGCCGCAGGTCATCGAGCGTGAAGACCAGGGGGCGGTCGACCATGCCGTGGATCAGCAATGAGTACTGCTTCGGGTCGATCGCCGGCACGCCGCCGTGATGGCGTTCGAAGTGCAGGTCGGAGGGGGTGATGATGCCGTCGAGATCCTGCAGAGGCGTGAGACTCGAGGTGCGGCGGTCGCCGAACGAGACCCGCTTGGGCCGCTCAAATGGCGAGCGTCCGCCGACGTCGGTGCCAAGCGGCCCTTGCACCTTGGTTGGGTCTGCCGGCACCCGGGGACGGGCGGCCTGATCGGAGGTTTGGCCTGCACTTGGGAGCGCTGCGCCAACAATTCCGGCCGTGCCGGCCGCCAACACACGCCGCCGCGAGATGGTTTTCCGCTCGTCCATGCGCCCTCCTCGGAAGGGGTCTGACCCCCAGAAGCACCAAAATGGTGGTTTGGGACCAGCCCCAACCCTCTTTTTGCCAACGGGAGCCTATCATGACGGTGACAAGCGGTGACAAGAATCGACGCTAAGTCGTTGAAAATTAGACTTGTTAGTGTTACAACGGGCCTGTGGAAAACCGTCCCCGCAGCCGGGGACAAGGGGTGCATGAAGAAACTCTCGCTTGTCGTCTTTTTTGGGATGGTGATGGCGCTGGGATTCCACGCGTACGCGGAGCCACAACAGCCGCGGCGCGGACCGGCGATGGCCCTTGGCCACGCGAGCACCACCCGTCATGAATCGCAGACTGCGCTCGTCAAGCAGTACTGCGCCTCCTGCCATAACGATCGCAACAAGAACAACGCCGGCGGACTGTCGCTGGCCGGATTTGACGCGTCGAAGGTCGGCCACGATGCACCAGTGGCTGAGACGGCGGAGAAGATGATCCGCAAGCTGCGCGCTGGCATGATGCCGCCGTCGGGGTCGCGGCGTCCCGAGGCCGCGATGCTGACGTCGTTCGCCACTTCGATGGAGACGCGGCTCGATCAGTCGGCCGCGCTCAACCCGAACCCCGGCCGCCGTCCCTTCCAGCGCTTGAACCGTGCCGAATACGCGCGCGCGGTGGCCGGCATGTTCGATCTCGATGTCGATGTTTCGGCCTTCCTGCCGCCCGACCAGATCAGCGCCGGCTTCGACAACGTGGCCGACTCGCAGAGCTTTTCAGCGACGTTGATGGAAGGCTACCTGCGCGCCGCCAGCCGCATCAGCTCGTTGGCCGTTGGTGACCCCAGGGCCGGCGCGGCCGAGGCCACCTACAAGGTGCCGCGCACCGGTTCGCAGATGGGGCATGTCGAAGGCGCACCGTTCGGCACGCGCGGCGGCGTCTCCGTGCTGCACACGTTCCCGGCGGATGGTGAGTACTCGTTCCGCATGCAGTTGCACTCCATCCCCACCGGTCAGCTGTTTGGCAGCACCGTGAAGGGCGAACTGCTCGAAGTGTCAATTGATGGCGAACGGGTCGCGGTGCTCGAGATCAACCCACGCATGAGCGAGGCCGATGCCAACGGCATGAACCTGGTCACGCCGAAGATTCATGTCAAGGCCGGCACGCAGCGGCTGGCGGCGGCGTTCGTGCAGCGCTTCGACGCGGTGCCCGACGACTTGATGCCGCCGATCGAACACTCGCTGGCCGACTCGCAGATCGGATCGGGATTCGGCATCACCACGCTCCCGCACCTTCGCGAGTTTGCCGTCGGCGGGCCGTTCAAGGTGACCGGCGTGTCCGACACGCCCAGCCGCCGCAAGGTCTTCATCTGCCGTCCGACCGCGGCCGCCGAAGAGGCGTCGTGCGCCTCCACCATCATCCGCAAGCTGGCGACGCAGGCGTATCGCGCGCCGCTCACGGCGCAGGACATGAGCGGCCTGATAAAGTTTTATGAGCAGGGCCGGTTCGGGGCGGCCTCGCCTTCGCGAGCGGAGGCTGGGGACTTCGAGTCGGGCATTCGGCTGGCGGTCCAGGCGATCCTGGCGAGCCCCAAGTTCCTGTTCCGCCTCGAGGAAGCGCCGGCCACGGTGCGGCCCGGGGACAACTACCGCATCACTGACTTCGATCTCGCCTCGCGCCTGTCGTTCTTTCTCTGGGGCATGGGCCCCGACGCGGAGCTGCTGAAGGTAGCCGGCCAGGGCACGCTGCGCGGGCCCGGCGTGCTGGCGGCGCAGGTCAAGCGCATGCTCGCGGATCCGAAATCAGAGGCGCTGTCGACCCGCTTTGCCTCGCAGTGGTTCCGGTTGCAGGACCTCGACAAGATTAGCCCCGACGCGCTGCTGTTCCCGTACTACGACTTCAAGCTCGCCGAGGCGTTGAAGCGTGAAACCGAGCTCTTCTTCGACAGCATTGTCCGCGACGACCGCCCGGTGATCGACCTGCTGACGGCGGACTACACGTTCGTCAACGAGCGGATCGCGAAGCACTACGGCATTGCCAACGTCAACGGCCCGGACTTTCGTCGCGTCGCGTTGACCGACGAGAACCGCCGCGGTCTGCTCGGGCAGGGCAGCATCCTGGCCCTGACCTCGTTGGCCGATCGCACCTCGCCGGTGCTGCGTGGCAAGTGGGTGATGGAAGTGCTGCTGGCGTCGCCGCCGCCGGCGCCGCCCCCGAACGTGCCGACCCTCGACGAGACCAAGGGCGAGAACGGCGAGCGCCAGCTGACCACCCGCGAGCGCATGGAGCAGCACCGCGCCAATCCGGCGTGCAACTCCTGCCACAAGGTGATCGATCCGCTCGGCCTGGCGCTCGAGAACTTCGATGTCACCGGCCGGTGGCGTCTCCGCGACAACGGCGCGCCCGTGGATCCGGTCGGCGATCTCTACGACGGCACCAGGATGACCGGGCCGGCCGGCCTGCGCAGCGCGTTGCTCAAGCACCAGGACATGTTCGTCCTCAGCCTGACCGAGCGCTTGTGGACCTACAGCCTCGGCCGGCGCGTCGAGTATTACGACATGCCGGGCATCCGCCGGATCGTCCGCGAGGCAGCGAAGAGCAACCACCGCTTCTCGGCGTTCGTCATGGGCATCGTGACGAGCCAGGCGTTCCAGATGAGCAAGGCCGAAGTCATCGATACGACAGTGGAGAGATAGCAACCATGGAATTCATCACGAAGAAGCACATCTCCCGCCGCACGGTTCTGCGCGGTCTTGGCGTCACCCTGGCGCTGCCGTTGCTCGACGCCATGGTGCCGGCCCAAACGCTGCTGGCCAAGACGGCGGCGGCGGGCAAGGTGCGGTTGTCGGCGATCGAGATGGTGCACGGATCGGCGGGCGCGACGGTGTTCGGCGCCAGCAAGAACCTGTGGTCGCCGGCGGCGGTCGGCACCGCGTTCGACCTGAGCCCGAGCGCGCTCTCACCGCTCGAGCCCTTCCGTGATTACCTGACCATTGTCAGCAACACCGACGTGCGCAACGCCGAGGCGTTTTCGCTGCCGGAGATCGGCGCCGACCACTTCCGGTCGAGCGCGGTGTTCCTCACCCAGGCCCACCCCAAGAAGACGCAGGGTTCTGACGTGCACGCCGGCACCTCGCTGGATCAGGTCTACGCGCAGAAGTTCGGCCAGGACACGGCCATCCCGTCGATGCAGTTGAGCATCGAGACGGTGGATCAGGCCGGCGGCTGCGCCTACGGTTACAGCTGCGCCTACACCGACAGCATCAGCTGGGCGTCACCGAACCAGCCGCTGCCGATGATTCGCGATCCGCGCGCCGCGTTCGACTCGCTGTTCGGTGTCGGCGCCACGCCGGCCGAACGTGCCGCCCATCGCAAGACCGACAAGAGCATTCTCGACTGGGTCAGCGGCGAAGTGGCGCGGCTGCAGAAGGACCTCGGCGCCGGCGACCGCGCGCGCCTGGGCTCGTTCCTCGAGGAAGTGCGCGAAGTCGAACGCCGCATCCAGCGCGTCGAAGCGCAGAACGCCTCGGGCGAGGCCCGCGAACTGCCGGAGGCGCCGATTGGTGTGCCCGATTCGTTCGATGAACACGTCAAGCTGATGCTCGACCTGCAGGTGCTGGCCTTTGCCACCGACGTCACCCGCGTGTTCTCGTTCAAGATGGGTCGCGATGGCTCGTCGCGTGTCTATCCGGACAGCGGCGTCCGCTCCGCGTTCCACCCGGCGTCGCACCACGGCGAGCGCGAAGACCGGGTGACCGATTTCATGAAGATCAACCGGTATCACGTCGGCACGATCCCGTACTTCCTGAACAAGCTGAAGAACACGCCCGAGGGCGATAAGAACCTGCTCGACAACACGGTGGTGATCTACGGGTCGCCGATGGGCAACTCGAACGTGCACAACCACAAGCGCTGCCCGCTGTTCCTGGCCGGCAAGGGCGGTGGCGCGCTGCGCGGCAACCTGCACCTGAAGGCCGCCGACGGCACGCCGATGGCCAACGTCATGCTGTCGCTGATGCAGGACATCGGGCTGACCGACGTGAAGAGCTTCGGCGACAGCACCGGCCGCTTCGAACTGACGTCGGTGCCGGCGACCACCGCCGCCGAATAAAAGCTGGGCCACAGAGGACACCGAGAACGCAGAGAAGATTTTTTTGGGAAACGCTAGTGCCGCTAACAAGCGGACGGGCATCTTGAAACATTTGCTCTGAGTCCTCGGTGTCCTCTGTGGCAAGAATTATTGGCAAGTGTCGGGGATAGCAATATGCGCAAAGCAATTCGCGGAGTCGGTCTGGTTGGCGCGGTGGCACTCTCGCTGTCGATGTGGGTCAGCGCGGTGGCACTTGCCCCGGTTGCCGATGCAGTGATGAACCGGGATGCTGAGGCGGTGCGCACGCTGATCAAGAACGGCGCCGACGTCAACGCCGCCCAGGGTGATGGCATGACCGCCCTGCATTGGGCGGCGCGCAACGGCGACGTCGAGCTGACACGGCTCCTGCTGTTTGCCGGCGCCAACGTGAAAGCGAGCACGCGTCTTGGCGGCTACACGCCGTTGTTGCTGGCCGCCCAACAGGGGCGCGCCGCGGTGATCGCCGCGTTGATTACCGCCGGCGCCGACGTGAAGGCGAGCAACGCGCTCGGCACCACGCCGCTGATGCTGGCCGCCGCGTCTGGTGATGCACAGGCCGTGACCATGCTGGTCGAGAACGGCGCGGAAATCGAAGCCAGGGAAAAGACCTTCGGCCAGACGCCGCTGATGTTCGCGGCCGCGGCCAATCGGGTCGAGGCGGTCGCCGCGCTGATCAAGGCGGGCGCCGATCTGAAGGCCACCTCGAAGGTCAACAATGTCGGCAGCCTGAGCGGTCCCGAGCAGGAGTTTTTGGCGCAGGCGTCCGGCAGCGGCAACCAACCGGGTGGCGGCGGGCAGGGGCGAGCCGGGCAGGTGGTGGCGCCGGGCGCGGCAACCGCAGCGGCCGAGCCCGCGGCACAAGCGGCGCCAACTGGGGGTGGCCGTGGTGGTGGCCGCGGCGGCGGCGGCGCGGCGGGCATCGACCGTCCCTATTTCTACAACGAGTTGATCGGCACCCAGGGCGGCGCCACGGCATTGCTGCTGTCGGCTCGTGGCGGGTATCTCGACGCGGCGAAGATGCTGGTGGCCGCGGGCGCCAACGTCAACCAGATTAGCGCCGGTGATCGCACCAGCCCGCTGCTGATCGCCACCATTAACGGCCACTTCGACCTGGCCCAATGGCTGCTCGATCAGGGCGCCAATCCGAACCTCGCCGCGCACAATGGGGTCACCCCGTTGTATGCCGCGCTGAACGTGATGTGGGCACCGCGCGCCCTCTATCCGCAGCCGCGCGCGTATAACCAGCAGCGCACCACCTACCTGGACTTCATGAAGGCGTTGCTCGACCAGGGCGCCGACCCTAACGTGCGGCTCACGCGTAAGGTGTGGTATTCGGAATACAACTTCGATCTCGCCGGCGTCGACGAGATTGGCGCGACGCCGTTGTGGCGCGCGGCCTTTGCCGGCGACGTCCCGGCAATGGCGTTGCTGATGGAGCGCGGCGCCGACCCGAATATTCCCACCATGCGGCCGGCCGGCCGTCAGCGTCTTGGTGACTCCGGTGAAGTCCGACAGGCCGCGGACGTCTCGAAGCTGGCCCCAGTGCCGATTGGCGGACCTGGCGTGCCGGTGTTGCAGGCGGCCTCGGGTGTCGGCTTCGGCGAGGGGTTCGCCGCCAACTCGCACATCCACTCGCCTGGCGGATTCATGCCCGGCATCAAGTACCTGGTCGAAGTGGCTGGTGCCGACGTCAATGCGGTTGATCACGACGGCAATACGGCCCTGCACCACGCCGCCGCGCGCGGCGACAACGACAGCATTCTCTACCTGGTGGCGAAGGGCGCCGACGTCACCAAGGTGAATCGCGAAGGCCAGACCGTGGCCGACATGGCCAACGGGCCGGTGCAGCGCACGCAGCCGTATCCGGAAACCCTGAAGTTACTCGAGCAGCTCGGGTCCAAGAACAACCACAAGTGCGTGTCGTGTTGAGACAGCAAGCATGAAGACGTTGGCGGTCGCCTGTTGTCTCTCCGTGCCGCTGCTGGTCGCAGCGCAATCGCCCAGGCCCGCGGCGCCGGCCCCCAAGGCTGCCGTCTCGCACGCGCCCGCGGTGACGACCATGCTGTCGGCTGAGCAGACGGCGCTCGTCAAGCAGTACTGCGCCGGGTGCCATAGCGAACGCGGCAAGGCGGGTGGCCTGTCGCTGGCCTCATTCGATGCCGCCAATGTCACGGCCCACGTCGACACCACCGAGAAGATGATCCGCAAGCTCCGCGCCGGCATGATGCCGCCGGCCGGCG
>SHUG01000112.1 GCA_009694735.1 Acidobacteriota bacterium
GGTCACGCGGAAATCCACGTCGATTGCCGTGGAGAAGAAACTATCGACCTCGGCGTCATCAAGCGGCTCAACCCTGAGAATGTAGGGGCCCGGTTCGAGGCGCGCGATGGCGAACTCGCCGTTCGCATTCAAGGCGAAGTTCCCGACGACGGCGCCGGTCTCGGGATTGAGCGCAGCGATGTGCGCACCGAGCAGACCGCGGCCGTTCTTGGTGACGCGTCCGGTGAGGCCGCCAGTGGATGTCAGCTGGTTGCTGGCCGGATAGAGATCCGAGATGCCGGCAATGTCGTCGGCCTGCAGCACTCGGTCGGCAATCGTACCGGCGGACATCGCGATGGGAAACATCACGGCGCCAGACGCGATCACGCGGCGTCCGCCGGTTCCGGTCAGCTCCGTCTCGCCGAGCGCGGAGTGACTGAGGCCCAGCAGGTGCCCCAGTTCATGCAGCGCCACCGACTCCAGGTCAACCCGGCCGGGCGCGCCTTGCGCGGCGACCGACCACGCGAACCGCGAATTGAAGAAGACGTCGGCTTCAAGAATCGCGCCGTTGGTGGTGTCGATGAGGAAGCTGGTCGCGCCGAGTACGCGATCGAGTTCAGGCCGATCGAGAAACCCGAGCGTCGTCCGGCCATCCAGCATCCCTGGCGGCGTCGCCGTCATGCCCTGGAACTCGAAGCGCACCGTCGCCGATGGCACGGCTTGCCAGGTGGCGGTGGCACGCGCGACCGCGCCGCGCAGGTCGCTGGCGGACACGCTGGACTCGGTCTCGGACACGAAATAGCGCACCGGTGCCCGCCAGGTGACGTCGACCACGCGACCCTCGACCGCCGTGCCCAGCTTGAGATACGCGCCGACCGGCGCCACCCCGGCCAACACGACAGCGGCCATCACCAGACCCGCTACTCGCTTCATCGAGCCACCTCCTGCACCGCGCGCACGGCGCTTTCAAACGCGGTCAGCGACATCGGCTTGCGCCGGCGATCGCCGCGAACAATCGGCAGCCCGGCGGACTCGACCACCGGCGGTGTGACCAGGACGGCGCCAGAGTCGCCATCGCGCACCACCCGATAAATTCCCTGCGTGAACCCCGTGGTGACGGGCAACCGCGGAGCGCGAGCGGTGAGGAACAACACGGCGAGGTCGCCGCGCGCAAACGCTGGCGCCCCGGGCATCAGGTTGAGATACCGCCCCACCTGCCCACCGGGAACCGTCAACGTCAGCTCATCCGCCGAGGTGCCCTTCAAGCCGCGGATTACTTCCACCGTGACGAGACTGTCGATGCTGCGGCGGTCGTCAGTCCATTGGCCGCGGACCTCCACCACTCGCGCATAGACCACGCTCGACGACTGCCGAACCAGTTCCTGGAAACTGAGCGGGGCTACGGTGACAGCCTGGGCGCGCATGACCGCCAGCGCGCAGATCAGGGCGGCAAGAAGGCTACGACGCATCCGCCGAGTGTACGACATCGAGCACGGCGTCAGCGGCGCGCTCGCTGGCGCCCGGGCCACCGAGCCGGCGACGCACCTCGGCCAGGTGCTCGATCATCGGCTCACGGTACTCGGGGTCGGTGAGGATGCGGATCGCTTCTGCCGCCACCGCCGCCGCGGTGCAATCGTCCTGAATCAACTCCTGGACGATGCGCTGGCCGGCGATCAGGTTAACCATGGCGTAGGTGTCAACGAGCGCCAGCCGCCTGCCGAGCCGATAGGTCATGGGCGACAGCTGGTAGAGCACCACCATCGGCTTGCCGTGCAACGCGGTCTGCACGGTCGCCGTTCCCGACGCGGTCACCACCGCATCCGCCGCCTGCAGCACGTCGTCGGTCCGCCCTTCCACGATGCGCAGCGTCACGCCGGGCAGACCAAAGCCTTCGAACAGCCGGTCCGACAGGTTGGGCGCGCGTGCCACGATGAACTGCGCGCCAGGCACCTGTGCGGCGATCGTCGGCGCCGCCGCCGCCATCACGGGGGCCAGCCGTTCGAGTTCGTTGGTCCGGCTGCCCGGCAACAACGCGACGACTGGCTGGGCGGGATCAAGCTTCAGGCGCCCCAGCAACTGGTCGCGCGATTGTTCCGGCGTCACGAGATCGATCAGCGGATGACCGACGAAGCGCACGTCCATGCCCTCGCGCTGGTAGATGGCTTCCTCGAAGGGAAAGATCGGCAGCACGCGATCGACCAGCTTCTTCATGGTCTTGATGCGGCTGGCGCGCCACGCCCACAGCTGCGGGGTGACGTAGTAGATCACGGGCACGCCCAACGTCTTGATGGCCCGCATCAGGCGAAAGTTGAAGTCGGGATAGTCGATCACCACCAGGGCGTGCGGCTGGCGCTGCCGCGCCGCCGCCGCCAGCAGGCGGAGCGTGCGCCACGAGCGCGGCAGCACCGACAGCGCTTCGGTCAACCCGGTGACCGACAGGCCGTGGAAGTCGGCGACGAGGTCGCCGCCGGCCGCCTTGAAGCGATCGCCGCCAAGGCCGAACACCTCGATGCCAGGCTCGCGGCGGCGCAGGGCGGCGACCAGCGCGCCGGCGTAGAGATCGCCAGACGGCTCGCCGCACGAAATCATCAGGCGCGTCACTCGGGCTTGGGCGGCGTCCGGCGCTGAAGGTCCACCGACAGCAGGTCGACGTTCTCAATCGGGATGCGCTCGTAGTCGCCGAACCCGGCCCCCTTCAGATCCTTGACGAACCCATCGGCATTACCGACCAGCACCACCGACAGCTGGGCGGGACGAATGAACCACCGAGCCACGCGCTGAATGTCGTCGGGCGTGACGCGCAGCACCCGTTCCCGGTATTTCGGCAGGTCATCAACCGGCAGCTCGTAGAACAACTGGTTCAGCACCTGCGTCGCGATGGCATCGGGCACCTCGAGCGTCAGCGGGAAGTGACCCACCATGTAATCTTGCGCGCCCGACAGCTCCTCGTCGAACACCCGCTCCCGCTGCAGCCGCGAGAACTCGTCGACGACAATCCGCAGGGCCTCGGCGGTATTCGATGTCTGCGTATCGGTTTCGGCGATCACCGCGCCGGCCAGCTTGAAGGGATCGAGGTTCGCCGAGGCGCCGTAGGTCAGTTGCCGCTGCGTTCGCAAGACCTGCTGCAGCCGGTTGGCGCCTTCGCCGCCGAGAATCTTCACGGCCTGGTCCACGGCCTCGTAGTCGTTGTGCTTGCGTGGAATGGCGAGGTGACCCACGCGGATCTCCGTCTGCACCGCATCCTTCTTGTCGATCACGATCACTCGCTTGGTGGGCGGCGGCGGCTCAGTCGCCGGCTGTGCCGGCACCACGCCCGGCTGCCAGCCACCGAAATACTTCTCCAGGGCCACCATCGCTTCGGCCGCGCCGATGTCGCCGACCACCGCGAGCAGCGCGTTGTTCGGCACGAAGTACTTCTTGTGGAAATCCACGAAGTCGGCCCGCGTCAGTGAGGCGAGCGACGCCGCCGTACCGGCGCCGGGCATGCCGTAGGGATGGAAGCCATAGATCAAGCGATCGATCACCTGCCCGGCCACTGCCTCGGGATCCTCGGCCGACACCTTTAACGCCGATAGCGCTTGTTGGCGCTGCCGCTCGATCTCATCCGGGGCGAAGGTCGGCCGTTGCACCACATCCGCCATCAGTTCGAGGGCCAGGTCATAGCTGTCTTTCATGACCACGGCGTTGACGTAGCTCAGGTCGCTGCCGGCTCCCGTGCCAAGCACACCGCCGACGAAATCGATGGTGTCGGCAATCTGCTCGGCCGATCGATGGCCGGCACCCTGATCGAGCAACGTCGCGGTCAGCATGGCCATGCCGTGCTTGTCTTTCGGATCCTGGGCCGCCCCGGCGCGAATGATCATGCGCACGCTGATCGATGGCTGCTCGTTGTGGTTGACCAGCACCACCTGCAGCCCGTTCGCCAGCTTGCGGATCTCGTACGGCGGGAAGACCACCGGGCGAGCGGCCAACGGGCGGGGCGGAGCCTCGCGCGGCCAATTGCTGACGCGCGCGCCCTGGCTGGATGATTGGCGAAGGCCCGACGAGCCAGGAACGGCCTGCCCTGCCACCAGTGCGGTGAGCGCCGCGAACACGCCGAGTGTGGCGATGGCCTTCAGCCTCATTTCACGACCTCCATCGCGGCACCCGCGGCACCCGACGCACCCGAGCTCTTCGGCATGATTCGCATCACCATGCGCCGCTCCGGGACGAAATACTGCTGGGCCGCGCGCTTGACGTCAGCAGTCGACACCTTCAGGAAGGTGTCGAACTCGCCATCGGCGCTCGCCATATCCTTCTGGATCACCTCGGCGTGCCCCATCTGCGACGTCTTCTCCTTGATCGACAGGCGGCTGAGGATGTAGTCGCGCGAAAACTGATTCTTCGCGCGCTGCAGTTCGCGCTCGGTAATGCCCTCGGCCTTGAGCCTGTCGAACTCGGCAATCAACGCCTTCTCCACTTCGTCCGGCGATTTCCCGGGATTGACCAGCGCCACCGCGTAGAAGATGCCGGGGTCTTCCAGGAAGCTGCTGCTGCCAAAGGCCGTGAGCGCCAGCCCGGTGTCGTAGACCAGCTTGCGATAGATACGCGAGGTCTGTCCGTCGGAGAGCGTCTTCGACATCACGAACATCGGGTACGAGTCCGGATGCCCGTTGTACGGCGCCTGGTAGGCAATCACCACGGCCGGCAGCGGCCACGGCTGCTCGAGGTTGATCCGCCGTTCCTTGGTGTGGACCGGCTCCTTGGGAATGTCGCGAGGCACCGGCTTTGCCGACTTCGGAATGCGGGCGAAGTACTGGTTCACCAGGCTGACGACGTTGGCGGTCTCGAAGTCGCCGGCGATCAACAGCGTGGCATTGTCGGGCACGTAGTAGGTATTGTAGAAATCTCGCACATCATCGATGGTCGCCGCATTGAGATCGTTCATGCTGCCGATCACCGGGTGCTTGTAGGGGTGCAGGTCGAAGGCGTGGAAGGAGATCAGTTCGTTCAGCAGGCCGAACGGCGGATTCTCGATACGCATGCGGCGTTCTTCCTTCACCACCTCGCGCTCCGCCACGAACATCTTCTCTTCGACGCGCAGGCTCGCCATGCGGTCGGCTTCCATCCACAGCGCCAGCGGCAGGTACTGCGCGGGAATCGACTGCCAGAACACCGTGGTGTCTTCGTTGGTATAGGCGTTGGCCTGGCCGCCGACCGAGGCGATGATCGACGTGTGCTGCTCGGGTTCGACATTCTTCGAGCCCTTGAACATCATGTGCTCGAAAAAGTGCGCGAAGCCGGTGCGGCCCGGCTTCTCGTTTTTCGAGCCAACGTGATACCAGAGCTCGACGTGCACGATCGGCGTGGACTTGTCCTGGTGCAGCACCACGACCATGCCGTTGGGCAGCACCAGCCGCTGGTACTCGAGCTTGGGGGGACGGATCGCCGCCTGCAGCGGCACCAGCCACAGCACGGTGCCGAGCGCGACGAGGGCCAGGAACGCAATCGATAGTTTCCGCATTATTTATCCGTCTCTTCGATCTTCTGGAGGCGCGCCGTGAGGTCCCTCAACTGGCGTCGCATCTCGGGGAGCTTCCGGAATACCGCCGACGATCGGCGCCATTCGTGGTTGGGAATCGCCGGGTAGCCGGAGACGAACCCGTCAGCAGCGACCGAGTTGGTGATGCCCGACTGCCCCACCGCTTTCACGCGATCGCCGATCGTGAGATGACCGCCCACGCCAACCTGGCCGCCAAACGTGACGTGATCGCCAATCACGGTGCTGCCGGCAATGCCGACCTGCGCGGCCAACAGCACATGACGGCCGAGCACGACGCCATGGGCAATCTGTACCAGGTTGTCGATCTTGGTGCCGGCCTTGATTCGCGTTTCGCCAACCGCCGGCCGATCGATGGTCGTGTTGGCGCCAATTTCGACATCGTCTTCGATCACCACCGGCGCGGTCTGCGGGATCTTCTCGTGCGATCCGTCGGGCCGCTGCGCAAAGCCGTAGCCGTCGCTGCCAATCACCGCGCCGTTCTGCACGATCACGCGGGCGCCCAGCGTGCACCGCTCGCGGATTGAGACGTTGGCGTGAATGAGGCAGTCGGCGCCAATCACCGAATCCGCGCCGATCGCGACGTGGGGATGAACGATGGTGCGAGCGCCGATGCGGACGCCCGCGCCGATCGCGGCAAAGGGCCCGATCGAGGCCGTGGGATCGACCACCGCCTCCGCGCTCACCCACGCCAGCGGGTGCACACCCGGCTCGGGCGGGCGCTCGGGCGACAGCGCCTGCGCCGCCCTGGCGAACGTCAGATAGGGCGACGCACTGCGAATGACCGCGCACGGTGCGCCTTCAACATCGGCGCCGGCAATCACCGCGCTGGCCTTGGTCGACGCGAGCGCGGCGGCGTACTTGGGATTGGCGAGAAAGGTCAGGTCGCCGGGGCCGGCGGTTTCAATCTTGGCCACGCGGTGGATCTCGATGCCGGAATCGCCCTCGACGGGGCATTCCAGTCGCCGCGCCAACTCGCCGAGGGTCACAGGGTCGAGAATATCACGCGCTTGTCGTCGCCATCTGCTCGACAAACCGGGCCAGCTTCGGCATGTGGAGGCGATGCGCCACGTCGTGGATCACACGATGACGGTCCTCGGCGCCCAGCACGAAGGCCCCGCGCAGGTCGGTGAGTGCGGTGTTGGGCTCAACCTGCCATTCCACTTCGTTCAGGCCGCGGCGGGCGCCCCGCCAGGCCAGGAAGTGCCCGACCACGGTAAACGTGAAGAGATAGCCCAGCACGTTGGGGCCCGGCACGAAGGCCACCGGGGCTGAGGCGATCAATCCGAGGAAGTGGACGACCAGCAGTCGCAAGTGCCGATCGGCGTCGCGTTTCATCGCGGCCCGCATGACGCCCTCGGCCTCCCGCAGGTTCATGTCCGCGTCCACATGCAGGGTGGCCGAGTCGGCCTTGCGCAGGTGCCACAGCAGGCGCTGCTCGCCAATGCGCTCCGCGAGCCAGCGCAGCGATCGCTTCTGCATCCGTCCCAGAAACGTCTTCGCCTCTTCGGGCGCCGCCTGATGCCGGACCCGTTCCGCCTCTTTCAGTTGTGTCTGGAAGCGCACGCGGAGGCGACCAAAGAACCCCAAACCTTCAGCCGACTCAACCGGCTCATCATCGTCCGGCGCTTCGTAATACGACTCGAAGCGGTCCGCGGCGATCGGCACGAGATACACATCCATCACTGTTTAGGACGTCGAATCCGCCGGGGAGTTCGCGCCGGCTCAGTTGGTATCGCCGGTGTGCCAGCCTGTTCCCAGGCGCCGACGATCATCGAGGCGACCGCCGAAATGGAATCGTTGAGCCGCCGCTCGAGGGTGGGCAGCGTGCCCTTCGCAAAGATGTCGAAGTAGGCGTCGTCGTAGAACTCACGCCCTGCGGCGGCCTTCAGGTCCGACTCGAGCACGTTGGCGGCGGCGCGATTGCTCGCCAGCAGCACGTCGAACATGAAGTCGCGGGGATTACTGATCGGCTTGGCCGCGGCCGGCGCAATCGCCAGGCGGCCGCGGTTGCGCTCGAAGAGCTCCGACTCCCATCGCGAGTGCAGGCCGTCTTGCCCGGTCACCTGGCCGTTGTAGTTGACGACCGCGTGCAGCGGCACGTGGCCGTCCGACACGTAGTGCGCCAGGATCGCGGCGTGGAGGACGATGTTGTCCAATGCGTAGCCGGGTGCCGGCTGTCGCTTCAGTGACGCGAACTCGCGCTGGAGATTGCCGTGGAACTCGGCCGTCCGCCACGGCAACAGGCCATGGGCGTGCACGACGTCCTTGCCAAATTTTTGCACGGCGGTCGCGTAGTCGCGCGGCAGACCGTCAAAGGGATACGGGCCGAACCCCTCGTAGTCGAGGTCGAGGAAGTGATGGGGCGGCTCGGCGTCCCACCCGACATTGCGCCACAGATCGGGATCCACCGAGCGTTCGATGATGAAGGCGCGGCGCTTTTCGAACAGCGGCTTCAACTCGGGCGGCAGCAGCTCGACCATGCGATCGACGATGAACTTGTGGGCTTCGAAGCCCCAGGCCGACGCGGAGCCGGGTAACGCGACCGTGGCGGCGAGAAGTAAGATGGCAACACGCATGGTCGCCATCCATTGTACGCGACCGGCACTGGGCCAGAGGTTCAGACCAGAAGCTGGTAACCGGTGCCATGCACCGTGATGAGGTAGCGGGGCTCGTGAGGTTTGGGCTCGAGCCGCGTCCGCAGCTTGGCCACGTAGTTGTCAACCGTCCGGGTGATGGACAACTGGCTATAGCCCCAGACGTCGCGCAAGAGCTGTTCGCGGCTCACTACCTCATTGCGATGCGCGAACAGGTAGCGCAGCAACTCGAACTCGCGCGCCGAGAGGGCGACGCGCCGTCCCTTGCGCATGACCAGCCGCTGTTGTGGCTTGACCACGACGTCGCCGAATGAAAACTCCTCGCCGGAATTGGAATGCCAGTCGTCGCGGCGCACTTGCGCGCGCACGCGCGCCAGTAACTCGCGGACACTGAACGGCTTGCTGACGTAATCGTCCGCGCCCAGGTCCAGGCCCTTGACACGGTCGCGCTCGTGGGTGCGCGCCGTCAAGAGGATGATCGGCACGCGGGTGCCGCGCGCCCGCAAGGTCTGGCAGACATCGAAGCCGCTCATGCCAGGCAGCATGACATCCAGCAGCAGCAACGCGAAGGCCTCGTGCGCCACCGCCGACAAGCCTTCCTCACCCGACGCGACCGCGGTCACTTCGTAGCCCTCGAATTCCAGGTTGTCCTTCAGCATCGACCGCAGCTGGGGTTCATCTTCGACCAGGAGGACATGGCGCACGTCGTCATGCCGCATCGCCACCCGGTTCATGAGGCGGCCCCAAGTGAGTCCGCTGACTGCGGGCGCACCGTGAGCGGCACCGGCGTCACCCACGGCAGCGACACGCGGAACGTACTGCCAACGCCGGGCGTACTCGTCATCTCCACACGTCCGTGATGCGCGTGCATCAGCTCACGAACGATCGGCAGGCCGAGGCCGAAACCGGGGCGGTGCGATGCGCTGGGCGCCCGATAGAACCGCTCGAAGATGCGCGCCTGATCGGCCAGGGACACGCCCACGCCGTGGTCGATCACCTCGACGATCACCAGCGTTCGCTCGACACGTACGCGGACGATGACTTCCTTGATCGAACCCGAATACTTCACGGCGTTGTCGAGCAAGTTGGCGATCACCTGCTCGAGGGCCGCCGGGTCCGCCAGCACGTAAGGCCCCGGTCCATTCGGATCGACTTCGAAATTGAAACGCCAGCCGGTCAATCCATGGGCGAAGGCGTCCACAGTCTCGCGAGTGAGCGCGGCCAGGTCAACGTGCTCGAACTCGAAGGTCTGCTGTTGCTGTACCCGCGAGTATTCCAGCACGCGCTGCACCAGCGTCGACAGGCGCGCCGCCTCGGCGCGAATCGTGTCGAGGTATTCGGCGAGCTTCTCCGGCGACCGGATACGGTCCATCTGCAGCGTCTCGGTGGCCGCGGTCAGCAGCGACAACGGCGTCTTCAGCTGGTGCGAGACGTGGGTCACGAAGTCGGTCTGCATCTGCGTCAGTTCCGCGGAGCGGCGATGCGCCTGCACGGTCAAACCGAGCGCGACGAGCATCAGTGCGACCGAGAGCAGAGTCGGCCAGTAGCCCGAGCTGACGCTGGCCAGGACGCCGGCCGGCGCCGTCGAGCAGGTCCACGACATCGGTGATGCCATACCAGTTGACGATGGCCGCAACCTTCGGCACTTCTGTGCCTGGACGCTGACGATCGAGGTCGGTGGACGCCGGCAACATCCCGGTCGTGAGGGCCAGGTGACCGCCTGCCG
>SHUG01000113.1 GCA_009694735.1 Acidobacteriota bacterium
CTGGCCACCTCGGCGCCGATGCGCGCCGTGATTCGCAGCATTGCCGGCTGGCCGCAGACACCGCGAAGTGCCGTGGCCCTGGTGGCGTTCTTTGCCATGACGAGCTCCTGGTTCAACTGGGGCTTCTCGTTGATCTTCAGCGCGGTGCTCGCACGAGAAATCGCCCGGCGAGTCGCGCACGTCGACTACCGCGCGCTGGCGGCCGCCAGCTTCCTGGGTCTCGGCAGCATCTGGGCACAGGGACTGAGCGGCTCCGCCGCCCTCCAGATGGCCACGCCCGGTGCCTTGCAACCGCAGATCCGCGACATCGTCGCTGGCGGTGTGCTGCCGGGCGGGCTCATCCCGTTCACCCACACGATCTTTCTGTGGCAAAGCCTGGTCGCGGTGCTGATCGAGATCGTCGTCGTCACGACGGTGATGTGGCTGGCCACCCCGCCGGCCGGCCGCGAGCGAACGGCCGCCGACCTGGGCGTGGATCTCACCGACCGTGAGGCGCCTGCGCCTGCCAGCCAGCACATGACGCCCGGCGCCTGGCTCGAACACTCGAGCATCTTGCCATTCTTCGTCGTGGCCCTCGGCGGCACCTACTTAGTGCGCTACTTCATGCGCGCCCCTGATGCCATCAACGCGATCACCATCGACGTGGTAAACCTGTCGTTCCTGCTGCTCGGCATCCTGCTGCACCGAACACCAGCCAGGCTGATGTACGCAGTACAAGCGGCCACACCCGCAATCTGGGGCGTGCTGTTGCAGTTTCCGTTCTACGCCGGCATCGCGGCCATCATCACCGGCACGCACCTCAGCCAGCAGCTCGCGGCCCTGTTTGTCGGCATCTCGAACGCCACCACGTTTCCGGCGGTGGTGGCGATGTACTCGGCCGTGCTGGGCGTGTTCGTGCCCTCCGGCGGCTCGAAGTGGATCATCGAGGCGCCCTACGTGATGGCCGCGGCCCACGAGCTCAAGGTGCACCTCGGGTGGGTGGTGGTGGCCTACGATCTGGGCGAAGCGCTCGCCAACCTGCTGCAGCCGTTCTGGATGCTGCCGATTCTGGGCATGCTCGGCTTGCGGGCGCGCGACGTCATGGGCTACACCTTCGTTGTGTTTCTGGTGTTAACCCCCGTGGTCTTGATTCTCGTCACCGTGCTGGGCCTGACGCTCGGCTACCCGCTCTAGGGCCGCAGATTTGACGCAGAACAGACAGCCACGGATTTTGACGCAGATTACGGACACAGACTCTGGGACGTGAGAAGCGAGCAGATCACAGCCGCGGATTCACCGACAGGACATGGAAGCGAGAGAACAATGACGAGTAGGCGGTTGCTGATGGTCGGCGCGATGGTGGCGTTGATGGCGGTCATGCTCGGCGCGGACGACCAGTCGCCGGCTCTTGGCGAGTGGCGCTACTACTCTGGCGACAACGGCGCGCGCAAGTACTCGCCGCTCGACCAGATCACGCGCGACAACGTCGGCGGTCTTCGCATTGCCTGGCGCCGCCCGCACCTCGATCCGAGTCTCACCGCTGGCGCCACCACCAACCTCCGGCTGTCCAATAACTTCCGCTCGACGCCCATCATGGTCAACGGCGTGTTGTACGCCTCGAACGCGGTCGGCCTCGCCGAAGCGTTCGATCCCGCGACGGGCAAGACGCTTTGGGTCCAGAAGCCTGGCGCCGATGGGCTCAGGGGCACGAGCAATCGTGGCGTCGCCTACTGGGGTGAGGGCGCCGAGGCGCGCATCATCACCTTCCGCAACCAGCACCTGTACGCGCTCGACCCGCAGACCGGTGAGCCTATTCCGAGTTTTGGCACGGGCGGATCGGTCAATCTCAACGAGGGCCTGGGTCCCTTGAGCACCGGCTACCTCTGGAACTCCGCGCCGCTCATTGCCCGCGACGTGATCGTCATGGGCTCGGCCATGGTCAACCAGGACTCCGCCACCAAGGTGGAAGGCGACCCCGGCAACGTCCGCGCGTTCGACGTGCGCACCGGCAAGCTGCGCTGGACGTTCCATGTGGTGCCGCAAGAAGGCGATCCGGCCCTCAAGACCTGGAAAGGCGACGCCTGGAAGTACACGGGCGCCGGCAATGTCTGGGCGCTCATGAGTGCAGACGATGACCTGGGCTATGTGTATCTGCCGACGACCAGCATGACCAACGACATGTACGGCGGTCAGCGGCTGGGCGACACGCTCTACGCGACGTCGGTGGTATGCGTCGAGGCCGCCACCGGCAAGCGCGTGTGGCACTACCAGACGGTGCATCACGATCTGTTCGACTACGACAACCCGGCCGCGCCGATCCTCGTCGACATCACGGTGGACGGCAAGGCGATCAAGGCCGTGGCGCAGGTCACGAAGCAGTCGTTCACCTACGTGTTGGATCGCGTCACCGGCAAGCCCGTGTGGCCGATCGAAGAACGGCCGGTGCCCGCATCCACCGTTCCGGGCGAGCAGGCATCGCCGACCCAGCCCTTCCCCACCAGGCCGCCGCCGTTCGACCGCCAGGGCATCACCGAGAACGACCTGATCGACTTCACGCCGGAGTTACGGGCTGAGGCGCTGGCCATCTTCAGGCAGTATCAGAGCGGCCCGGTGTTCACGCCGCCGTCGGTGGTCGGCGACACCACCAAGGGCACGATCGAGATGCCCGGCTCGGTTGGGGGCGCGGATTGGACGGGCGCGGCTTTTGATCCCGACACCGGCATGCTCTACGTGCCCTCGATGACGAACCCATTCGTGGCGAACCTGTTGCCGGGAACACCCAAGGACACGAACTTGCGATTCCGCGCGTCGACGCGGGCGCTGTTGCCGGGCCCGCAAGGGCTGCCGCTGGTCAAGCCGCCGTACGGGCGAATCACGGCCCTCAACCTGAACCACGGCAGCCAGGCCTGGATGACCGCCAACGGCGATGGGCCTCGCCACCATCCGGCGATCAGACACCTGAACCTGCCCCCGCTCGGCCAGTCGGTGCGCGCGGCGCCACTCGTCACCAAGACGCTGCTGTTCGTGACTGAAGGCGACCAGATCAACGTGCGCACCCCGCCCAATGGCGGCGGCAACAAGATCCGCGCGTTCGACAAGGCCACCGGACAGGTGGTGTGGGAAATGGCCCTCGCGGCCGGCAGCACCGGCACCTTGATGACCTACCTCCATCAGGGCAAGCAGTACCTCGTTGTCGCCATCGGCGGCCTCGACCACCCCGCGGAGTTCGTGGCGTTGGCCCTGCCGTAACCGCTGCCGGGCGTGGCACAATCCCAGCAGATGGCCCAGCCCACGTATCCGGCCGCCCGCGCGGTGGCGGCCTCGGTTCACGCGCACTTCACGCGTCATCTCGCCGCTGCCAGCGCTCGCGACGGCGTGGCCCTGGCCGAAGTGCCGGCGCTCGAAGCGATCGAGGCACTGATCGATGCGGCATTCTGGGCCAGCCTGCGCCGCGAAGAGGGGCAAACACCGCGCATCTCGCTGGCCTTCCTGCCCCCGCAACACGCGCGTCATCCACTGGTGTTCCAGTCCCGATTGCCGCTGGGACCGCCGATGCTGGCGAAAGTCGCCCCGGCCGTGGAACGGCCTGGCATTCACCTCGGCGTGTGGCGTTCGGCAGACGGCTTCCATGTGTGGGGCACCACGCGGGATGTGCCGGCCTTTTGCCTGGTGGTCGAAGTGGTCGCCTCAGGATTGCTGGTGGTGAAGCATCGCAGCGAGCCGTTCGGAAAGTTCGCGAACGTGGCCGTGCTCGAGGGCGATCAGATCAAGATCGTCGACCAGCGCGGCGGGAAGATCGTCCCCGACTGCCCCGCCCTGGTGACAACGTTGATTGGCGCGGTCGACCGCCCAGTGGCAGCCGGTGTCACGGCGGTGCTGGTGCAACTGGCGGCGTCGATGCGGCAACACGGCCGCGGCGGAGCGCTGCTGGTGGTGCCGTCCGAGTCGGGCGCCTGGAAAGAATCAGTGGTCACCCCGCTCCCCTACGCGCTGGACCCGCCGTTCTCTGAACTGTCGGAGCTGATGCGGGGCGGTGCGCCCGACCCCGACGACCTCAAGCGCGCGGTCGACGCCATTGCCGGCCTCACCGCCGTTGACGGCGCCACGCTCATTACCGACCGTTACGAGGTGTTGGCATTCGGCGCCAAGATCACGCGGCGCAAGGGCAGCGCGCAGGTGGAACACATCAATCTTACCGAACCGGTCGAAGGCAGCGTGCCGCTCAGGACGACGCCGGCGCAATTGGGAGGCACGCGCCACCTGTCAGCGGCGCAGTTCGTGCACGATCAGCGCGAAGCGACGGCCCTGGTGGCCTCGCAGGACGGCCGTTTCACGATTTTCAAATGGTCGCCGCGCGAGCAGTTCGTGCACGCGCACCGAGTGGACGCGCTCTTGCTCTAACTGCCACTGCCCGGCGGCTCCGCCAAGGGGGCTGCCGGCTCGTCGTCCCTGGCGTCACCGATCGTCCGCCCCCGGCCCTCGCGCTTGGCGGTCAGCAACCGGGCATCGGCCCGCTCGAGCAAGGTGGCCGCTCCCAGGCGATCGTCACGTCCACGCATGCCGGCGACCCCGGCACTGAAACCGACGGTTAACGCGCGACCGTCCACTTCCGTGGGCTCGGCGACGATGGTCTGCCGCAACTGCTCGATCCGTTCGGTGGCCTGCACCGAGGTCGTCTCGATCATCAGGACCACGAACTCCTCGCCGCCGTGCCTGGCCACGACGTCGGTGCGGCGAGGGCGAGAGGACGGTCGTAACGCATCGCGCGGGCAATCTCCGCCTCGAGTGCCCGCTCGAAATGCAGACGGTTGTACAAGCCCGTCAGCCGGTCTCGTGTGCTCATCTCCTGCAGGCGCTGGGCCCGGCGCACCAGCGTGGTCGAGAGCACGACGGCGACACCGAGAAGGATCAGGCGCGTCACCTGGTCCAGCGCGACGTGGGTGCCCGAATCGGTGACCAGGGCCGGGTCGTTCAAGTCATACGGCGCGGCCAGCATCAACCAGAGGCTACCGTATTGCGCGACCGCGAGCGCGCCGATCGCCAGGCAGATGCGCGGGTCGTAGCGCAGGCTGCTCGCGGCAATCGCCAGGAAGTACATCTCGAAGGTGACCTTCGAATTCAAGGCGTCGAGCGGCGAGCTGACCACGGCGAAGCTGACCAGTGCCGTCGTCACCAGCGAGACGTCGAGCGCACTCGAGATGAACCCGATGGCGGGATGCCATGGGCGCGTGCGTAGGAACCACGCGACCGCGACGGCGGCGAGCGCCGCCAGCGCGGTGACGCCGAAGCCCCAGACATGCATTGGGACCTCGGGCGTGCGAATCAGCCTGATGGTTGGCGAGACCAGCAGAAATGCCATCGCCAGCAGGCGCACCCTGGCGACGGCCCATTCACCTTCGGCCGCGGCGGTGACCAGCGCGGGCTCGGGTGGCGACCAGAAAGCGGCGGGGCGCGCAATCAAGGCGCGCCCATTATTACTCGGGCGAACCGTCCGGCACGTCGCCTTCTTCGAGTGGCAACATCTCTTCCGGCACGGCGCGCTCCATCAGCACCGGCGGCGGGTCGAACCCGAGCTGCTGCGCCATGTCTTCGATCTTGGGCAGGTCACCAAGGTCGTTCAGGCCGAACCGGATCAGGAATTCCTTGGTCGTGCCATACAGGAAGGGCCGGCCAATCACGTTCTTGCGGCCGACGATCTTGATCAGGTGACGTTCGAGCAGCGTCGAGAGCACGCCCGAAGTGTTGACGCTGCGAATCTCGCCAATCTCCGCGGCCGTCACCGGCTGCTTGTAGGCAATCACCGAGAGGCTCTCCAGCGACGCCGCCGACAGCTTGTTCGACGACCGATCGTGGAACAGGCGGCGCACCCACTCGTGGTACTCGGGGCGCGTCGTGATCTGGAACCCGCCGGCCACTTCGGCCATGTGCAGGCCGCCGCGCTCGACGTAGTCTGCCTGCAGCGCCTTGAGCGCCGCCAGCACGTCTTCCTTCGGTTCGTCGTTGAGCAACCGGTACAGCATCCGCGGCGTCAGCGGGTCGGGTGAGGCAAACACCAGCGCCTCGATCACCGCCTTGAGCTGCGACAGCTCCATCCGCGGTTGCGGCTCGTCGGCGACCTGCGGTTCGTCGACCGGGAGATCGTTGGGCGTATCGTCGCTCATTCCTTCGTCTCGTCTTCCTTCGTCCCAGCTCCGCGAGGATCGCTGCGGTGGGCAGGCGGATGGTGCGCGTTGTACTCGTCTTCCGGATCGTGCCTCTCATCCCCACCGCGCAAAGTCCGCGCGGCGGGGGCCCCTTGGTGGGGCGCATCCGCCGGCCGCTCGCGTTTGTAAATGCGAATGGCGCCGGAGCCGCCCGACTGGAACACGCGGATCAGCTTGAGCCGGATCATCTCGAGCAGAGCGAGAAACGTCACGATCAGCTCGCCGCGCGACGCGACATCGTCAAACAGGTCTTCGAAGCCGCACGCCTCGGTTTCAGACAACCGCTCGAGCATTTGGTCGATGCGCAGTTCGATCGAGATCTGCTCGGCCGGCAGCACCACCGGCGGCCGTTCGCGGGCGCGTTCCAGCACCTGCCTGAAGGCCGACAGCAGGCTGAACAGATCGACCTCGAACTCCGGCTCGTAATCGTCGCCGGCAATCTCTTCGAGGCGCGACTCGGGGCGGCCCCACTGGGCGCTGCGCAACATTTCCTTCTCGTGCAGCAACTCGGCCGCGGCCTTGAACTTCTGGTGCTCGAGCAGACGCCGCACCAGCGTGTCGCGCGGATCTTCCTCTTCGCCTGGATCGCCGGCTGCGGTCTCTGGCCGCGGCAGCAGCATCTTGCTCTTGATGTGAATCAGCGTCGCCGCCATCACCAGGAACTCGCTGGCGAGGTCGAGATTCAACTCCTGGAGCAGGTTCAAGTACTCCAGGTACTGTTTCGTAATGACCGAGATCTGGATGTCGTAGACGTTCATCTGGTTCTTCTTGATCAGATGAACGAGCAGGTCGAGCGGGCCCTCGAACGACTGCAGCTTGATCTGGATGGAGTCGAGCTGCGACTCGAACGCCTCTTCGGCCGGCGCCGGTTCGCCCGGCGGCACCGGCGGAATCTCGGGAGTGTCGGCCATTAGTACTTCAACTTCACGGCGTCGCGCACGCGCTCCATGGTCGCCTGCGCCACCACCCGGGCCTTCTTCGAGCCCTCCATCAGCACCTCGCGCAAGTAACCCGGTTTCGCCAACGCCTGGGCGCGACGCTCACGGATGGGATCGAGCATGGTGTTGATGGCCACCGCCAGCTTGGTCTTGACCTCGACGTCGCCGACCGTCCCGGCCCGATAGCGTTGCTTCAGGTCGTCGACTTCCGCCACGTTGGGATTAAACGCGTCGTGGTACATGAACACGGGATTGCCTTCGACGGTGCCCGGAATGTCGGCGCGTACCCGCTTCGGGTCCGTGTACATCTGCCGCACCTTGTCCTGCACCGTCTTCGCATCGTCCGAGAGGTCGATGGTGTTGTTGTAGCTCTTGCTCATCTTCCGGTTGTCGAGGCCGGGCAGCCGCGGCGTCGGTGTGAGCAGCGCCTGCGGCTCGACCAGTGCCGCCGCGGGATAGAAGTTGTTGAAGCGCCGCACCACTTCGCGCGTGAGCTCGATGTGCGGCACCTGGTCTTCGCCGACCGGCACCCAGGGGGCGTCGTAGGCGACGATGTCGGCGGCCTGGAGCAGGGGGTAGCCGAGAAAGCCGATGCTCGACAGGTCGCGCTCACTCAACTGCTCCATCTGTTCCTTGTAGGTCGGCACCCGCTCGAGCCACGAGATCGGCGTGACCATCTGGAACAACAGGTAGAGCTCCGCGTGCTCGGGCACCAGCGACTGCACAAAAAAGGTGCTCTTCTCGGGGTCGAGGCCGGAGCCAATCCAGTCGGCCGCGTTGTCGAGGCCATTCGCGACGATCTCCGAGGTATCGGCGTAGTTGGTCGTCAGCGCGTGCCAGTCGACGATGCAGTGGTACGAGTCGTACTTGGCTTGCAGTTCGACCCAATTCTGGAGCGCGCCGACCAGGTGGCCGAGATGGAGCTTGCCGGTCGGGCGCATGCCCGACAGGACACGCTGCTTGGTTACTGAACTCGGGGCGTCCAATCTTGGTCTCTCAATCTATCGTCAAATCTGCGGCTGTCTGGCTTGCGGCTGTCTGATCTGCGGCTCACCGCACGCCGAGCAAGGTCAACACGAAATACGCGACCGGCCCAAGCAACGTGCTCAAGGCGCCGGTCAGCATCAAAGCATACAAAATGATGAAGCCGTACGGGCGGAGTTGCTCGATCACGCGGGCCCCGGCCGGAGGCAGTATCCCCAGCAGCACGTTGCCGCCATCAAGGGGCGGGACCGGCACCATGTTGAACAGCGCCAACAGCACGTTGACCACCACGAACATGCCGAGGAACTGAAACAGCGGCGTCATCACGGCCCGGCCGGCAATGTCACCGGGGGCGACGCCGGGCAGGATGGCCATCACGATCGCGCCGACCACGGCCATCACCACGTTGCTCGCGGGCCCGGCCGCGGCAATCAGGGCGAAGTCCCGCTTGGGGTGCTTGAGGAACCGGGTGTCAACCGGAACTGGCTTCGCCCATCCAATCAGCGGAAGGCCGGTCACAATGGCAATCAGCGGAAACAGCAGGGTGCCGATCGGGTCGATGTGAACGGCCGGATTGAGCGAGAGCCGGCCCAGCTGCTCGGCCGTGCGATCACCCAGCCGATACGCCGCCCACGCGTGCGCGGCCTCGTGGACCGACAGCGAGGCGATCAACACGGAGATTTGGATGAGGAGCTGGGTAAAATCGATGCCGGCCAGAACTCAAAAGGTTATCACACCGATGCCTCTGGCCGGGCGGCGACACGCCTGATGGTCTCCAGCAATCGGCGAGCGTCCGAAGTCCGGGTCCGGAAGTTCACGATGCAGGCGCGCAGCGCAAAGGCGGCCCCGATCTGGGCATTTGACAGGTAAGAATCGCCGTCGCGCTGAACTTCGAGCATCAGCGCCCGGTTGAAGGCATTGAGCGCCGCCGTGTGGTCGCCGGCGCCGCGCAGCGAGGCCGGCAGGTAACGGAAACACACGATGCTGAGCGGCACCGGCGCGAGCCGTTCGAAGTCGTCGCTCGCGTCGATCAGCACGGCCAGCTGTTGCGCCACCGCGATGTTGTCGTCAATCGCGGCGCGGATGGCGCGAGCGCCGTGGCACTTGAGGATGAACCAGATTTTCAGGGCGCGGAAGCGGCGCGACAGCTCAGGGCCGTGGTCCCAGAAGGCAAACTCTGACATGTCGGTGTCGGCGATCACGTCGATGTAGGCGGCGCCCTGCGCGAAGGCCTGGCGCAGGCGCCGGCCGTCGCGGACCAGCAGGCAGCCGACGTCAAGTGGTGCATACAGCCATTTGTGCGGATCGAGCGACAACGAATCGGCGCGGCCCAGCGCGGCCAGCGCCGAGCCAACGCGGGGCGCGCCGGCGGCAAGCCCACCGTAGGACCCGTCCACATGCAGCCACACCGCGAGTCGTGCGCAGACGTCGGCGATCGCACAAAGGGGGTCGATCGCGCCGGTGTTGACGTCGCC
>SHUG01000114.1 GCA_009694735.1 Acidobacteriota bacterium
ATGCACGTCATCGCGGCCAAGGCGGTGTGCTTCCGCGAAGCCGCGACCCCCGAGTTCGCGGCGTACCAAAAGCAACTGGTCGCCAACGCCAAGCGCCTGTCGGCGGCGATGACCACTGCCGGCTTCCGCATTGTCAGCGGCGGCACCGACAATCACATCGTGCTCGTCGACGTGTTCTCGAAGGGCATTACCGGCAAGGTGGCGGAAGCGGCACTCGGTGCGGCCGGCATTACCGTCAACAAGAACGCCATCCCGTTCGACCAGAACCCGCCGATGGTGGCCAGCGGCGTGCGACTCGGCACGCCGGCGGTGACCACGCGCGGCATGGGCGAAGCGCAGATGGACGAGATCGCCGGCTTCATTTCGCGGGCACTCGCCTCGCCCGAGGATGGCGCCGCGCTCACGATGATCAAGACGGAAGTCGAGCAGTTGTGCCGGAAGTTCCCGCTCTACCCGGAACGCCGGGCCTAGTCGCCGCCGTCGAGGCGGCGTTTGCCGATGACGGCGTGCTGGCGCGGGCCGTCGATCAGTTCGAGCCGCGGGCGGGTCAGCGCGCCATGGCGCTGGCCGTCGCCGAAACCCTGAGCGAAGGTGGTGTGCTGCTTGCCGAGGCTGGCACCGGCACCGGCAAGACGCTGGCCTACCTGGTGCCGGCCATTCTGAGTCGCCAGCGCGTGCTGGTGTCCACCGGCACCAAGAATCTCCAGGAACAGATTTACTTCAAGGACCTGCCGGTGTTGCGCGAGGCCCTGGGCGTGCCGTTCAAAGCCACCTACATGAAGGGCCGCGCCAACTACCTGTGCCTGCACCGGCTGGACCAGTTGCGCGCGTCGCCCGCCGGGCCTCACGACTTCGTCTCGATGATTGACGAGTGGATGCGCGTGACCGAGACTGGCGATCGCGCGGAGCTGCGCGATCTGCCCGAAGACTCGTCAACCTGGCACGACGTCTCGGCCACCGCCGACACCTGCCTCGGTAACGATTGTCCCCAGTACCAGGAGTGTTACGTCACCCGTATGCGCCAGCGCGCGGCGGAATCGGACATCGTGATCGTCAATCACCACCTGCTGTGCGCCGACGCTTCGGTGCGGCAAAGCAGTTACGGCGAGGTGATTCCCGAGTGTCACTACGCGGTGCTCGATGAAGCGCACCAGCTCGAGGATGTCGCCACCCAGTATTTCGGCATCGCCGTCAGCAATTACCGGGTCGATGACCTGGTGCGCGACGGCGAACGCGCGCTCAACCTCGGCGTGGTGGAAGACCTCGACTCGAACATTCGGCGATCGCTGCTGCGGGTTGACGATCACGCGCGCGAGTTCTTCGGGCGGCTGGCCATGGCCCGGCAATCGCGCCCTTCGACTTCGCTCAGGGCAGGGGGCCTGGGCGAAGAACGGCTGCGGATTGGCGCCGACTGGTTCGGCGACATCATCGACGATGGGCTGGGGTTGATCGGCGGGCTGGACGCCGTGGAGCGCGACCTGTCGCGGGTCGCTGGCACCGGCACGGGCGGCAGCGTCGCCAACGAGGAGGCCGCTTCGCTGGCGCACCGTGCCGCCGAACTACGCCAGCACCTCTCGTTCCTGCTCGAAGCGTCGAACCCGGCGTTCGTCTACTTCCTGGAAACCCGTCACCGCGGCGTGTTCCTGCGCGCGGCACCGATCGACGTGTCGGCGATCATCCGCGAGCAGTTGCTCGACAAGATGCGCGCCACCGTGCTGACCTCGGCCACGCTCACGGTGGCGGGATCGTTCGAGTACGTCAAGCGGCGCCTCGGCGCCCACGACGCTACCGTCCTGCACGTGCCGTCGGAGTTCGATTTCACCGAGCAGGCCATTCTCTATCTGCCCAAGCAGATGCCGCCGCCAAAGTCGCCCGAGTATGGTGTTGCCGTGGCGCGTGAGGTGCTCGATCTGCTGCGGCGAACCGAAGGCCGCGCTTTCGTGCTGTTCACGAGCTACGCCATGTTGCGATCGGTGCGCGAGCGCGTCGAGCTGGACCTGCCGTATCCCCTGATCGTGCAGGGCACGGCGCCACGCAGCCAGTTGCTGACCCAGTTCCGCGCCACGCCCAACGCGGTGTTGTTTGCGACCTCGTCGTTCTGGCAGGGTGTGGACGTGGTTGGCGAGCAGTTGAGCTGCGTGATCATCGACAAGCTGCCGTTCGCCTCGCCCGGCGATCCCATTACGGCGGCGCGGATCGAAGCGATCAACGCCGAAGGCGGCGACGCCTTTCAGGAGTACCAGGTCCCGCTGGCCATTCTGGCCACGCTCCAGGGCCTGGGCCGGCTGATCCGCCACCGCAGCGACCGCGGCGTGCTGGCGGTGCTCGATCCTCGCCTCCGGACGATGGGCTACGGGCGGCGTTTTCTCGATTCGTTCCCCCCCGCCCCGGTGACCCACAACCCCGACGCGGTGACCCGTTTTTTTGCCACCTGACGTACACTCAGAACACTGAGGACGGTCCCGGATCAGACGGATTTTCACTCAGGGCCGCAGACCTATCCGCCGTAGCCCGGCGGGCGAAGGTGGATGACACAGATGACACAGAACACTCATTCCCACGGACGACGGGTTTCAATCCTGCTATTACTCGTCTTCGCGGTTGCCGCCACCGCATTCGCTCAGTCCACCATGATCAAGGGCAAGGTCGTGGATGTGAAGGGCCAGCCGATGGTTGGCATCGCCATTGCCATCGAGGTGGTCGGCGGCACCCGCAAGCTGAGCACCAAGACCGACAAGCGCGGCGAGTTTATCCAGCTGTTGACCGAGTCGGGGCAGTACCGCATCACCGCCACCGACGCGAAGGTCGGCACCGCGCAGACCGAGCTGCGCGTGAGCCTGGGCCGCGTCAGCGAAGCGAACATGGTGCTCGCCGCGTCAACGGCAGCCAACAACGACGCCAAGGCGGCGGAGCTGAAGAAGGCCTTCGAAGAAGGGGTGGCCGCCAGCCGCGGCGGCAATCATGACGAGGCCATCGCACGATTTCAGGCCGCGTTGGCACTGTCGCCCAACTGCTTCGACTGCCTTTACAACATCGGCGTCGCCTACCTCGCCAAGAAGGACGACAAGCAGGCCGAGGAATCGTGGAAGAAGTCGCTCGAGCTCAAGGCCGACTACGCCGAGGCGCTCAACGCGCTGTCCACGCTCTACAACAACCAGAAGCGCTTCGACGAAGCCTCGGCAATGGGCGCGAAGGCCGCGGCGGCCGGTGGTGGCGGCGCTGATGCGACCTTCAATCAAGGCGTCATCTTGTGGAATCAGGGCAAGATCGCCGAGGCCAAGGCCAAGTTCGAAGAGACCATCAAGACTAACCCCACCCACGCCGATGCGCACTACCAGCTGGGCATGGCGCTGCTGAACGAAGGCAAGCTGCCTGAAGCGGTCGGCGCGTTTGAGGCGTACGTGAAGCTCGATCCCAATGGCCAGTACGCGACGCAGGCCAAGGGGATGATTGCGCAGTTGAAGAAATAACGAAGAACGAATTTAGACAGTGTACGAACACATTCCCGGACGCCTCGCGGAGGTTCGCAATCACATTGCGGAGGCCGCCGGGCGTGCCGGGCGGCCGCCGGAGTCCGTCCGGCTGATCGCCGTCTCAAAAACCCACCCGCTCGACGCAGTCAAGGCCGCCGCCGACGCCGGCCAGTTGGACTTTGGCGAAAACAAGGTTCAGGAGGCTCTGCAGAAGATCGCGGCGTCGACCGATACCAGACTACGGTGGCATCTCATCGGCCACTTGCAGTCGAACAAGGCCAAGAAGGCCGCGGCTGCAGTCCACGCCATCCACGCGATCGATAGCGTGGACTTGCTGAAACGGATAGACGAGGCGGCCGCCGCGGCCGGGCTAACGGTGGAGGTCCTGGTGCAGGTGGACCTGGCGCTCGAAGCCACCAAGCACGGCGCATCGGTTGACAAAGTGCCCGGCATTTTCGCCGTCGCGGCCCAGTGCCGGTCGGCTGCCCTGGTGGGACTGATGCTGCTGCCCCCGCTGGCCGAAAACCCGGAAGACGCCCGGCCCTGGTTCGCCCGGCTACGAGGGTTACGCGACCAGTTGGCCGAGGGCGGCGTGCCGCCGGCCCGGCTGCGTGAGTTGTCGATGGGCATGAGCCATGACTTCGCCGTGGCCATTGAAGAAGGCGCGACGATGGTGCGGGTGGGCACGGCAATCTTTGGCGGGCGGGAATACGGCACCGGCGACTAGCGAAGCACGAATAGCCAAGAACGAATGACAAACCCATGAAAGTCACACCGCTCGACCTTCGGCAACAGCAGTTCAAAACCGTGATGCGCGGCTACGATCGCGGCGAAGTGCAGGCCTTCCTGCTCGAGGTGGCAGACGACTACGAGAACGCGCTGCGCGACAACGACAAGCTGCGCCAGGACGTGGCCAAGCTCGACGCCGTGCTGGGCGAACATCGCGGACAGGAGCGCAACCTGCGCAACACGCTGCTCACCGCGCAGAAGCTCGGCGACGAGATGAGGGAACACGCGCAGGCCGAAGCCGCGCTGATCCTGCGCGAGGCCGAGGGCCGCACCGACTTGCTGTTGCAAAAGGGGCAGTCACGGCTCGAGGACGTGCAGCGGGAGATTGACGGCCTGCGGATGAAGCGGCGGGAAGTGGAGAACGACATCGAGGCGCTGATCCGGACGCTGGGCAGCACGCTCGAGTTCATCCGCGACCAGGATGTGCGCGCGCGCGAGGATCGCATCCTGCTCCACCGCCCGCGGGCCGCCGAGCCGGCGCAGTCGCCACGGCCGGCGGATGTCACGCCCAAGACCGACAGCCAGCTCGGCTAACGCGGACCTGCTCGACGTCCGCGTGATTACGCGCGCCATGACCGCCGATTTTCTCATTCACGACGCCGATCTCGTCGCCACCTGCGCGGGTCCGGGCCCCCGTGTTGGAGCCGCGCAGAACAACATCTCCCCGGTCGCGAACGCCTCCGTCGCCGGACTCGACGGTCGCATTGTGTTTGTCGGCGCTGCCGCCGACTGCGATCACGTAGTCACGCTGACGCCTGCGGCCAAGGTGATCGACGCGCACGGGTGCACGGTCGTGCCCGGCTTCATCGACCCTCACACGCATCTGGTCTTTGGCGGCGATCGCCGAGAGGAATTGCGCCGGCGGCTGGGCGGTGCCACCTATGCCGAGATTGCCGCCGACGGCGGCGGCATCGTCAAGACGGTGGCGGCCACGCGAGCAGCCAGCGAGCATGACCTGGTCGAAAGTGGCCGGGCGCGGCTCGCCGACATGCTCGCGTTCGGCACCACCACGGCCGAAGCCAAGAGCGGGTACGGGCTCGACCTCGTCACCGAGCTGAGAATGCTGCGCGCCATTCGAACGCTCGCGGCCGGACAGCCAATCGAACTGACCGCGACCTTCATGGCTGCTCACGAAGTGCCGGTCGAGTATCGCGGCCGTCGCGCGGACTATGTGCGGCTGATAATCGACGACATGATTCCGGCCGTCGCCAGTGAAGGGCTGGCGGAATGGTGCGACGTGTTCTGCGAGACCGGCGTCTTCACGCCGGGGGAATCACAGGCCATTCTCGAAGCAGGACAGCGCCACGGCCTCAAGTCACGCATTCATGCCGATGAACTGGGCCTGAGCGGCGGGGCCGCGGTCGCGGCCAAGGTCGGCGCGCGATCCGCCGACCACCTGATCTTCGTCGACCAACCGCATGCGCAGCTCATGGCCGAGCGCGGCGTGGTGGCGACGTTGTTGCCGGCAGCGGCGTTCTTCCTCAAGCTTGGCCGCTTCGCGCCGGCACGCATGCTGATCGACCAGGGCGTGGCCGTGGCCCTTGCCACCGATCTCAATCCGGGCGGCGGGTTCACGACGTCGATGCCGTTTGTGATGTCGCTGGCCTGTTTCGGGATGAACATGACGCTCGAAGAGTCGCTGGTTGCGGCCACCATCAACGCCGCCGCCGCGATCGACCGCGCCGGCACCATCGGCAGCCTCGAACCCGGCAAGCAACTCGACGCCGTTGTCATCAACGGTGCGCTGGCCGACCTCATTCGCGTCGGCGCCCCCGTGATTCGACACGTCGTCAAACGAGGGAGAATCGTTGGATGAGGTTTGCTGACATGACGGTGGCGGAGTTCCTCGGCGCGTTGGCCAGTTCCGACCCGACGCCCGGGGGCGGAACCGCGTCGGCCGTGGCCGGCGCCATGGCCACCTCCCTGCTGGTGATGGTGACCGGCCTCGCAAAGTCCAACTCCAGCACCGACGAGGAGAAGAGCGCCCTGGCCGCCGCCAGGCAGGCGCTGCAGCCGCTCGGCAGGACCCTGGCGGCACTCGCCGACGATGATGCGGCGGCGTTCGACGATGTGATGGGCGCCTATCGGCTGGCGAAGGCGACGGATGAAGAGAAGGCCGCGCGATCGGCGGCGATCCAGCAGGCACTGCAGGGCGCCACGATTGCCCCGCTGCACACCCTGCGCGCGTGCGCCGACGTCATGGCCCACGCCGGGGTGGTGGCCGCCAGTGGCAACCGTTCGGCGGTCAGCGACGTGGGCGTGGCGATCGGGTTGCTCGAGGCGGCGGCCGCCGGAGCGGAGGCCAACGTGCGGATCAACCTGGGTAGCGTGCGCGACCTGGAGTTCGCATCGGCGACCGGCGACGAAACCAGCCGGCTGGTCGCGGACGTCAGGCGCCGGGCCGTGGCGGCGAGAACGCGTTTGGCTTAGCGCCGTCGCGGCGCCGTCAACAAGCGGACCGAGGCATGTGGGCTGAACCTAATCGGTTGGGTGATCAGGCCCGGAATGAATGCCACGTCGGTGGTGTAGCTGATGTTGATGATGCGGTCGGAAGCGCGCTGGCTGATGGTAACGTCCTCGGCAGACACCGCCAGGCCGTACTCCTCGGCCAATGAGACCACCTTCTCGGTGACCTCGGCGTCGGAGTCATTGGGCGCGAACAACAAGGTCTGCTCGACCTCATCCTCGAACTGGTAGTTCGACACCGCGGCCCGCGCACCCTGGAACGCCGCGGTCAGCAACGCGAGGGCCAGAACCAGCTTGATAATTGTTGTCATGCAGCCATACGGCGCGCCGGGGGGAACCTGCGCCTGCCGACATCATATGCTCGTTCTTAGTGGATTTGGTGCAGCAGCCGGTCCCAGCGAACGCCCAGGAACGACCTCGGCGCCGACCCATCGTCGGGGGTGTCGAATGACCAGTAGATGAAGAGCGCGCGGCCCTTCACGTACGACGCGGGCAGGAACCCCCAGAACCGGCTGTCCTGCGAGTCGTCGCGATTGTCGCCCATCATGAAATAGTGACCGGCGGGAACGGTGACCGGCCCGTATTTGCGGCGCAAGTCGAAGCTGTCGGCCTGGCCCTCGGCGACGGGCGGGAACAGGTAATGGGCGTACGGCTCGATCAGCGGCATGCCGTTGATGTGAATGGTCTGGTTCTTCAGCTCGAGGGTGTCGCCGGGGAGACCGATCACCCGCTTGATGAAGTCGCGATCCGGCTCTTCCGGGAACTTGAAGACCACGATGTCGCCCCGCTCGATCGAGCGCATCGGCAGAATGGCGCGCTCGAGCGAACTCGCGGTGGGCGCGAAGATGAACTTGTTGACCAGCAGGTGGTCGCCCACCAGCAGGTTGGGCTTCATCGATCCGGTGGGGATCTTGAAGGCCTGGAACACGAACGTGCGGACGAACAGCGCCAGGATCACGGCGACCACGATCGACTCGAAATATTCGCGAACCGTGGATTTCTGGAACGTCGCCTCGGCCATGGCTAATCGTCTCCGATCTTGAGCACCGCAAGGAAGGCTTCTTGCGGGATGTCGACGGTGCCCACCCGCTTCATGCGCTTCTTGCCTTCCTTCTGCTTCTCGAGCAGCTTGCGCTTGCGCGAGATGTCGCCGCCGTAACACTTGGCGAGCACGTTCTTGCGCAGTGCCTTGACCGACTCGCGGGCGATGACGCGGGCGCCAATGGCAGCCTGGATGGCCACTTCGAACATCTGCCGCGGGATCAGCTCGCGCATCTTCGACGCCAGCATCCGGCCACGATCGTAGGCGCGGTCGCGGTGCACGATGATCGACAGCGCGTCGACCGGCTCGGCGTTGACGAGAATGTCGAGCTTGACCAGCGGCGATTCCCAGTAACCGGTGACGTGATAGTCGAGCGAGGCATAGCCGCGAGAAATCGTCTTCAGGCGGTCGTAGAAGTCGAGCACCACTTCGTTGAAGGGCAACTCGTAAGTAATTAATACGCGGTCGGCGGCCTTGAACTCCAGCTGCTTCTGCACTCCGCGCTTGTCCTGGCACAGCTGCAGGATGGCGCCGACAAACTCGGCCGGCGTGAGGATCATGGCGGTGATCACCGGCTCCTCGATCTTGCCGATGTGGCCGGCTTCGGGCAGCTTGGCGGGGCTGTCGATTTCGACCACCTCGCCGTCGGTCTTGGTCACCCGGTACAGCACGCCCGGCGCGGTGGTGACGAGATCCATGTTGAACTCGCGCTCGAGCCGTTCCTGCACGATCTCCATGTGCAGCAGGCCGAGGAAGCCGCAGCGGAAGCCGAAGCCCAGTGCCACTGAGGTTTCGGGCTCGAAGAAAAATGCCGCGTCGTTCAGCCGCAGCTTCTCGAGCGACTCGCGCAACTCGGCGTACTGATGGCTCTCCACCGGATAGAGGCCGGCGAACACCATCGGCTTCAGTTTCTTGAAGCCCGGAAATGGCTCAAGTGTGGGCCGGTGGGTCTCGGTGACGGTGTCGCCGATCTGCGCGTCAGACACGACCTTGATGCCACAGGCGATGAAGCCGACCTCCCCGGGTCCGAGCTGCTCCATCGGCACGGCCTTCGGCGTGAACACACCCAGTGTTTCCACCTCATGGTCCTGCTTGGTGTTCATCAGCGTGACTTTGATGCCGGCGCGAATCGTACCCTCGAGCACGCGCACCACAATCACCACGCCGCGATACGAGTCGTACCACGAGTCGAAAATGAGCGCCTTGAGCGGCGCGGCCGGATCGCCTTCCGCTGGCGGCAACCGCGTGATGACCGCCTCGAGAATCTCGACCACCCCGGTGCCTTCCTTGGCGCTGGCGAGAATGGCGGCGTCTCCGTCGAGGCCGATGATCTCCTCGATCTGGCGGCGCGCCTCTTCCGGCTGCGCGCTCGGCAGGTCGATCTTGTTGATGACCGGGATAATCTCGAGGTTGTTCTCAACCGCGAGATAGGCATTCGCCAGCGTCTGCGCCTCAACGCCCTGCGACGCATCGACGAGCAGCAGCGCGCCCTCGCACGCCGCCAGCGACCGCGTCACTTCGTAGCTGAAGTCGACGTGGCCGGGCGTGTCGATCAGGTTGAGGATGTAGGTCTGGCCGTTCTTCGCGGTGTAATTGAGCCGCACCGGATGGGCCTTGATGGTAATGCCGCGCTCGCGCTCGAGGTCCATGCTGTCGAGCACCTGCGCCGACATCTCGCGCATCTGCAGGGCGCCGGTCACTTCGAGGAAGCGATCGGCCAGCGTCGACTTGCCGTGGTCGATGTGCGCAATGATGGCGAAATTTCTGATGTGGGGCTGATTCAC
>SHUG01000115.1 GCA_009694735.1 Acidobacteriota bacterium
GGGCGCACGTAGGTCATGGGAGAGGCGCGCCGCGCCACCTCGGCCTTGTTCTCCACGCCCGCGAACCAGCGCACGCCGTAGCCGCGCGTGTTGGCGCCCTGCACCACGTCCCACACGTCGGTGATGCCGAACCAGTTGACGATGGCCGCCACCTTGGGATTGTCCTCGGCGACGCCGCTGCCGGCCGGTGTCGGGCACCGGTCGTCGAAGCCCGCCGCCTGCGTCAGCATGCCCGTCGTCAGCGCCAGGTGCGCGCCGGCCGATTGGCCCGTCACGACGATCTTCGACGTGTCGAAGCCGTACTGCTTGGCGTTGGCAATCACCCACTTGAGAGCGCAGCGGCAGTCTTCGATGCTTGCCGGTGCCGGGGCGTTGGCGGCCATGCGGTATTCGACGTTGACGGCCGCAAAGCCCATGGCGAGATACGGCAGCACCGCCAGCATCGACCCTTCCTTCGATCCGCCCACCCAGCCGCCGCCGTGGATGAAGATCACCGTAGGACGTGGTTTCGACACGTCGCGCGGACGATGGACGTCGAGCTTCGACTCGTAGCCGTCGGACCTCAGGTAGACGATGTTGGGGACGACGACGTGGTCGGCGTAGAGGGCGGCCGCCTCGAGCACGCGGTCGCGCGGCTGCGCCGCGAGCGGAGAAGCGAACGCAAGCAGCCCGGCCACCGGCGCGAGCAGGCATAGGCGAATCATGGCTGTCCCTTGCGCTGCTTCTTCTGCGCCGCGACCATGGCGCCGACGTCGGCCAGCAGCTTCCTGGCGTCGTAGACGATACCGTCCTTGATGGTGTAACGAACGCCGCCGACCCGCTCCGTGCGGCCGGTGCTGTCGTTCAACCGCAGGTGGCCGGTGCCGTAGAGGATCTTGAGGTTGCGGATCGGATTCTGATCCACCAGCACCATGTCAGCGAGCATGCCGGCGCGGACGATGCCGAATTGCAGCGGCTGGTTCTTCGGCTCGTGCAGCGCCTCGGCGCCGTGCATGGTGGCGGCGCGAATCACTTCGAGCGGATGGAAGCCGGCCTCGTGCAGCAGCTCCATCTCGTGGATGTAACCGAAGCCCCAGGTGTTGTAGGTATAGGCGGCATCGTCACTCACGGTGACGCGGCCACCCATGTTCTTGTAGTCGTTCACCAAGCGGAACCACACCTGGTAGAAGTTGCGCCATGCCACTTCGTCCTGCGCGCTCCAGTCGAAGTAGTACGAGCCGTGGTTCTCGCGGTTCGGGGTGAAGAAATCCATCAGCGATGGCAGCGTGTAGGGCTCGTGCCAGTCGGCGTTGCGCATCCGCATGACGTCGCGGGTCGCCGCATACGCCGTCATTGTCGGGTCAAAAATCGTGTTCAGTTTGAGGTGCGCCTGGAGGTACGCCTTCCACTCGTCGCTGCCGGGCGGATGGATCAGGTTCCAGAGACGACCGACTTGGCCAAAACGGTACTGCTCGTCGTTGTAGTTCATCTGGTCGGGCCAGGGCTGCACGCGGTTGTCGCGCAGCAGCGGCTCGAAGTGACCGTAGAAGTGCGTCACAGTGCCGAGGCCGAGCTTGGCCGCGGTCAACGCGTCCATTTGCGCGACGCCGCGCTGCTCGAGGTGGGCCGTCGAGCCCAGACCGTGTTTCTTGGCCTCGTCCAGCAGGGCCGCCATGATCGCCGGCGGATAGGCCACCAGCTTCATGCCGTCGACGCCGTTGGCCGCGCACCAGCGCACCCACTCGCGCGCTTTCTCGGGACTATCGACGAGGCCGCTGGCCCAGCCGGCGCCGGGACGCTGGTAGTTGTAGATGCGCGGCGCCACGATCGCATTGGCCGCGCTGCGCTCCTTCTCTCTGGCCGCCATCGGCTGCGCCGCCAGCTCGACCCCGCGCATGGTGGTCACGCCGTGGGCCATGTAGAGCTTGTAGACGTACTCGTTCTGCGGCGCCTTGCGCGCGTCGCCAAGGTGCGTGTGCAGGTTCACGAAGCCGGGCATCACGTACATCCCGGTGCCGTCGATCATGTTCGGCGCGGCCGGCGGCACCGGCTCCTTCGACGGAACTCCTGGCGTCCCGGCATTGACGATCCGGGCGATCCGGTTGTTCTCGACAATGACGTTGGCCGGACCAAAGGGCGGCGCGCCGGTGCCGTCAATCACCATGACGTTGCGGATGGTCAGCGTCGGGAAGGGGCCGAGGCCTTCTCCGGGACGGCGATCGGGGGCCGGCACGAGTCCGTCCTGGCGGGCGCCAGCGATCGGGCCGAGCGTAACCAGCAGGCCTGCCACCAGTAACGTGATTCGTTTCATGAGCGGATAGTAGCCCCTCTGCTGCCTGCGGTGTACCCAAAAACCCACGGCGGGCGGTCCTCCGGGCACATGCAGCGCGTCACCGCGGCATGGCGAACACGAAGATGGTCGGCGACCCCGGGTTCTGGTCCACCCAGGGTTGGTCACCGCGATGTGGAGGTCGCCGGGCTGATTCCGCCACCGGGGACTGGCGCCATGACAGGTGATTTCACGGCAGGCCTTCCCTCTATTCTTTGATAGATTTGCGAAATGATTGCCCCGAACCCCGTCGTGCTCGAACGCCACGGGGTCAGGCTCGAGCCACTGACCGTTGAACACCGGGATGGGCTGGCCGCGGCGGCGGCCGACGGCGAGCTCTGGAAGCTCTGGTTCACGTCCGTGCCCGACGCGGCCGGCACGGCGCCGTACATCGCCGATGCGCTGAAGGGCTACGCCGACGGCCACATGCTGCCGTGGACGGTGCGCGATCTCGTCTCCGGCGAGATTGTCGGCAGTACCCGGTACCACGACATCGTGCCGGCGATCGATCGCGTGGAGATCGGCTACACCTGGTACGCCGCGCGCTGCCAGAAGAGCCACGTCAACACGACGTGCAAGCTGATCCTGCTGGCGCATGCCTTCGACACGCTCGGCTGCCGCGTCGTCGGCTTGCGCACCGACAATTTCAATTTCGTGTCACAGAAGGCGATCGAGGCGATCGGCGCCAAGAAAGACGGCGTGCTGCGGCATCACCAGGCACGGCGCGACGGCACCGTGCGCGACAGCGTGCTCTACAGCATCATGGCCAGTGAATGGCCGGATGTGAAGCGGCATTTGGAGTTGCGCTTGGCTCGCCGGGCATAGTCCGGCTAACCACCTACGCCAAGGCTACGGTGGTTAGCCGGACCACTTAATCGGCGTTGGGATCTTCGAGGTAGGTATAGCCCTGCAGCGCGTCTTCGTAGAAGCGTAACAGGCGTCCGGCCTGCGGATCTTCCATGCGGCCGGCGTTGACCGCCTGTTCCACGTCGCGCCGCAGCTTGCCCATCAGCATTTCGGGCTCAAACTCGACGTACTTCAGCACTTCGCGGACGGTATCGCCCTTGATGATGTGCTCGACCCGCGCGCCTTCGGTGTGGTCGCCGCCGTTCTCGCCCAGCGAGATGTGCACGGCGTGCGTGTCGCCGAACAGGTTGTGGAGGTCGCCCAGGATCTCCTGGTAGGCGCCGACCAGGAACACGCCCAGATAGTAGGGCTCGCCGTCGAAGCGGTGGAGCAGGATGGTTTTCTTGACGTCGCGGCGGTCAATGAACTGGTCGAGCTTGCCGTCGGAGTCGCAGGTGATGTCGCTCAGCACGGCGTGTTCGGTCGGCCGCTCGTTGAGGCGATGGATCGGCATGACCGGGAAGAGCTGCTTAATGGCCCAGCTGTCGGGGATCGACTGGAACAACGAGAAGTTGCAGAAGTAGGTATCGGACAGCTGTTCCTCGAGCGCCTTCAGCTCTTCGGGCACATCCGCCATTTCCTTGCACAGCTTGTTGATCTTGTCGCAGATCGCCCAGTACAGATTCTCGGCGTGCGCGCGCTGTTCGAGCGAGAGGTAGCCGCCGCTGAACAGGTTCATGGCCATGTCGAGCGCCTGCTGCGCGTCGTGGTAGGTCTCGGTGGTGTTGCGCTGCGTCACGCCGTGATACGCCTCGATCAGGTCGACCAGCGGCTGCTCGAACTCGTCCTTCACCTCGGTCGGGATCTTCTCCTCGCCGAAGTTGAGTGTGCCGAGCACGTTGAAGATCAACATGCTGTGGTACGCCGAGATCGCCCGCCCGCTCTCCGAGATGATCGTCGGGTGCTTGACGCTGGCTTCGTCGCACACCGTCTGGATGTGATAGACGACGTCGTTGGCGTATTCCTGCAGCGTGTAGTTCATGGACGACTCGAAGTTGGTCTGCGAGCCGTCGTAGTCGACGCCCAGGCCGCCGCCCACGTCCAGGTACTCGAGCCCGGCGCCCTGCTTGGCGAGCTCGCAGTAAACGCGGGCCGCCTCGTTGAGGGCGCCCTTGATGATGCGGATGTGGGTAATCTGGCTGCCGAGGTGGAAGTGCAGCAGCTTCAGGCAGTCTGCCATGCCGCGCTTCTTCAGTTCTTCGAAGCCGCGCAGAATCTCGGTGACGGTCAGCCCGAACTTCGAGCGGTGGCCGCCAGACGACTGCCAGCGGCCCGAGCCGCGGGCGGCCAGCTTCACGCGCATGCCGATGTTGGGCCGGACGCCGATTTTCTCGGCGTACTCGAGCACCAGGTCGAGTTCCGTGTACTTCTCGACCACCGGGATGATCTGGCGGCCCAGCTTCTGGGCCAGCATCGCCATCTCGATGAATTCGTAGTCCTTGAAGCCGTTGCAGATGATCGGCGTGTCGTTGTTCGCCATCGCCGACACCGCCAGCAGCTCTGGCTTGCTGCCCGCTTCCAGGCCAAACCCGTACTGCGCGCCAAAGTTCAGCACTTCTTCGACGACCTGGCGCTGCTGGTTCACCTTGATCGGGTAGACGCAGATGTACTTGCCCTGGTACTGGTTCTGGGTGATCGCGCTTTGGAAGGCGCCGTGGATTTCGCCCAGCCGGTGCTTGAGGATGTCGGTGAAGCGGAGGAGGATCGGCACCGCGAGACCGCGCAGCTGCAAGCGATCGATCAGCCGCTTGAGATCCACGCCGTGCAGGGGATCCTTCGTCGGGTGCACTTGCAGGTGGCCTTGTTCGCCCACCGAAAAGTAGCCCTGGCCCCATCGCGGAACGTCATATAACTCGGCGGCTTCAGTGGCCGACCAAGAGGTGCTCCCGGGGCTGGTGCCCGCACTCAGGCTTCCGCCTGCGACTTTGTTCATCTTCTGGTTAAACAAGAATAAACGAAGCTGGTTCATTTTTTTCGCTCGCTTCATAAAAAACTGGAGCCGCGATAAGCTTCACGATGTGCCCGTCCCGATCCGTCCCGAATGATCGCCGCCTACGCGCCTGGCTCCGTGTCGAACGTGGCGTGCGGTTTCGACGTCCTCGGCTTCGCCCTCGACGAGCCCGGCGACATTGTCGTGGCCGAGCCCAAGGACGGCCAGGGCGTCACCATCGCGGCGATCGACGGCGATGCCGGCCGGTTGCCGCTGGATCCGGCGCGAAACACGGCGGGCGCCGCGGTGATGGCCCTGCTGCAACGGCTGGAGACGATCCGTGGCGTGTCGCTGACGATCCACAAGGGACTGCCCCTGGCGAGCGGCATCGGCAGCAGCGGCGCCAGCGCCGTGGCCGCGGTAGTGGCCGTCAACGAGCTGCTGGGGCGGCCGGCCTCGCTCGACCTGTTGCTGGCCTGCGCCATGGCCGGCGAACAGGTGGGCTGTGGCGCGTCGCATCCCGACAACGTCGCGCCGTCGCTCTATGGCGGGTTCGTGCTCGCCCGCAGCGCAAATCCTCCCGATATTGTTCGCCTGCCGGTTCCCGAGGGCCTGGCTTGCGCGGTGCTGCATCCTCACTTCGAAGTGGAAACCGGCGTGGCTCGTGCCTTGCTCGGCGAAGACGTGAAGTTGCGCGATGCGGTGCGCCAATGGGGCAATGTCGGGGCGCTGGTCGCGTCGCTGTTCAACGGCGATCGTACGCTACTGTCTCGCTCGCTCGAGGACGTGATTGCCGAGCCGAAGCGTGCGCCGCTGGTGCCGGGGTTCTACGCGGTGAAGGCGGCCGCGCTTGCGGCCGGCGCGCTGGGATGCAGCTTGTCTGGCTCGGGGCCGTCGATCTTTGCGCTGGCCAGTTCACTGGAGGTGGCCAAGCACGCCGGTGACGCCATGCGAAAGGCCTTCGCCGCCGAAAGCGCCGCCGGCGCCGATCTCTGGGTGTCGCTGGTCGGCAGGCAAGGCGCCCGGGTCATTTCGTGATCTGCATCAGCACGCGCGGACAGGCGCCGGCGGTTCCTTTCCGCCAAGCCGTGGTCGCCGGATTGGCGCCCGACGGCGGCCTCTATGTCCCCGTGACATGGGAACGCCGCCCGGCTGGCTGGTGGGAAGGGCTGCGCGGCGCGCCGTTCCAGGACGTGGCGGTGGCGATGGCGCAATCGCTGCTGGGCGACGAGTTCCACGAGGGCGAGCTGGCCACCCTCATCAGGGGTGCCCTGAACTTTCCCATCCCGATTGTTCAACTGGACGAGACGCTGCAGGCAGTGGAGCTGTTTCACGGGCCCACGTTCGCGTTCAAGGATGTCGGCGCGCGTACGCTCGCACGTTTGCTTTCGCACCTCGACTTGTCCGCCGAAGCGCCTGGCGCGAAGGTGGATGCCCACGACCACCCGTTGACGGTGCTGGTCGCGACCAGCGGCGATACCGGCAGCGCCGTCGCCCAGGCATTCGGGGGCGTGCCCGGCACACGCGTGGTCGTGCTCTATCCCGAAGGCCAGGTCAGCCAGGTTCAAGAGGCGCAGTTCACCACGCTCGGTGGCAACGTTACCGCGGTCGCCGTCGCCGGCACGTTTGACGATTGCCAGCGCCTGGCCAAGATGGCGTTTGCCGACGGCGCGTTGCGGCAGCGCGTGCGACTGACGTCGGCCAACTCCATCAGCCTGGGGCGGCTCGTGCCGCAGATGTTTTATTACGCCTACGCCGCACTGCAGTCGCCGGCGGAGTCGCGCGTGGTGATCTCGGTGCCGAGCGGTAATTTCGGCAACCTCGCCGCCGGCGTGATGGCGTGGCGCATGGGCGTGCCGATCGCCGGGTTGATTGCCGCCACCAACGTGAACGACACGGTCCCCCGGTATCTCGCCACCGGCGTTTACGAGCCCCGTCCCTCGGTCGCGACCGTGGCCAACGCCATGGACGTGGGCGCGCCCAGCAATTTCGAACGCCTGTCCTGGCTGTTCGGCGGTGATCGCGCGGCGATGCAGGCGATGATTGCCGCCAACGTTCATTCGGATGACGATGTGCGACGCGCCATCGCTCGGCTGCATCGCCGCTATGGCTATGTGGCCGACCCGCACACAGCCATCGCCTACTTGGGCACGCAAGCACCCCAGCACCGCAGCACCCCAGCACTTGAGCACCTGTTCCTGAGCACGGCCCATCCGGCCAAGTTCGCCGAGACTGTGGAGCCGGCGATCGGCCAGGCCGTGCCGATGCCACCGGCGCTCGCTGACGCCCTGGCCAGGCCGAGGCTGGTCGAGCGCATTGGTCCGTCGCTGGCCGAGCTCGCGAACTTGCTATGATCGGCGGATGTCTTCGTCCCCCGCCCCGGCGCCTTCGACCCAGGTCCCCTCGCGGGAATCGCTCGACCCTCGCTACACTTGGGATCTGACCTCGATCTTCCCCAGCTGGGAAGCGTGGGAGGCGGCGTTTGCCGACCTTGATGCCGGGATCGAAGCCTACAAGAAGTACGAAGGGACGCTCGCCGAGGGGCCCGAGCAACTGCTGCGGTCGCTGAAGGACCGCGACGCGCTCGACCAGCTGAGCTACCGCGTATGGTATTACCCGGCGCTGCAGTACGACGAAGATCAGCGCAACAACACCATCAACGCGAAACGCCAGCGCGTGCAGTTGCTCTTCGCTAAATGGCAGCAGGCGATGTCGTGGTTCCAGCCCGAGCTGCTCAAGCTCCCGCTCGACACGGTCAAAGAATGGCTGGCCGCGTCGGCGACGCTCGCCGTCTATCGGTTTGCGATCGAGGAAGTCTTCCGCCTGCAGGCGCATGTGCTGAACGAGCAGGGCGAGAAACTGCTGTCGCTGTCGGGGCGGCTGGGCGGCGTGCCGAAAGACTCTTATGCGGCGCTGTCGACTGCCGATGCCCGCTTCCCGACGATCACCCTCTCGACCGGTGAGTCGGTCGAGGTCAGCTACGGCCAGTATCGCAAGCTGCTGGCCACTTGCCGTGACCAGGGCGATCGCAAGCTGGCCTACGAAGCGCTCTACGACACCTACCTCGGGAATATCAATACTTACGCGACGCTCTACAACGGCGTCATGCAAGGGGACTGGTTCGAGGCCCGTGCCCGCGGCTACCAGACCACGCTCGATGCCGCGCTATTCGGCAACGCCATCCCGACCAGCGTCGTCGAGAACCTGATTCGCGAGGGCAAGAACGGCGTCGCGCCATTTCGCCGGTATCACCAGCTCCGCAAACGCGTGCTCGGCCTCTCGGATTACTACGTGTTTGATGCGTTCGTGCCGCTGGTTGATTCCGACCAGCGCTATTGCTACGACGATGTCCTCGCCTGGATCATCGAGGCGGTCGCGCCGCTCGGATCAGAGTACCAGGCGCGCGTGCGGCGAGCGTTTGCCGGGCGGTGGATTGACGTCTACGAGAACCAGGGCAAGCGGAGCGGCGCCTATTCAGCGCCCGTGTATGGCGCCAACCCCTACATGCTGCTCAACTACAACGACACGCTCGACGCGGTGTTCACGCTGGCGCACGAGCTGGGCCACTCAATGCACACGTTGCTGTCGCAGGAAACCCAGCCTTTTGTCTACTCCGGCTACACCATCTTCGTGGCGGAGGTGCCTTCGACCCTGAACGAAGCGCTGCTGCTCGAGTTGATGCTGGCGCGCGCGAAGACGCGCGAGGAACGCGTGGTGCTGCTGCAGCACGCCATCGACAACATCGTCGGCACGTTCTACAACCAGGTGCTGTTCGCGGACTTCGAGCTCGAAGCGCACCGGCTCGTCGAAACCGATCAGCCGATCACCTCCGACACGCTGAGCGGCATCTACTCGCGTTTGCTGGGCGAGTATTGGGGCGAGGCACTGTCGCCAGACAGCCGCGCGCAGCATACCTGGGCGCGCATTCCGCATTTCTTCCAGTCGCCGTACTACGTCTATCAATACGCGACCTGCTTCGCATCGACCGCCAAGTTGATGGAGGAGATTGGCGGCACGAGCGACGCGGCGCGTCCGGTCGCCGTCGCTCGCTACCTGGACTTGCTGCGGTCGGGCGGATCAGACCATCCGATGGCGCTGCTCAAGCGCGCCGGCGTTGACCTGGCGCAGCCCGACACCGTTCGCGCGGTGGTCGCTCAG
>SHUG01000116.1 GCA_009694735.1 Acidobacteriota bacterium
CGCAGCTCGCGTCGATCTCTCTTGCGGACGGCGCGTCCGCTTAGGCCACAGAGCAATAACAGCCACAGATTAGACGCAGATTAGTCACAGACTTAATTCGTACTCAGATCCACATTGGCTACTCCACTCACGGTTTCCATCATCGGCGCGTCGGGCTATACCGGGGGCGAGTTGTTGCGCCTGGCACTCGCGCATCCGAACCTTGAGGTGCAGCAGGTCACCAGCGAACGGCTCGACGGCCAGTTCGTCCACTTCACACACGCCAATCTGCGCAAACGCACGCCGCTCAAGTTCGTGCGCTCCGAGGCGGTCGAGAAATGCAACTTGCTGTTCCTGTGCTTGCCGCACGGCAGCGCGATGAGCCGGATCGAACACTTCGCGATGCTTGCCGACCGCATTATCGACCTCAGCGCCGACTTCCGCTTGCGTGATGCCGCCGGATACGACCAGTGGTACGGCAAGCCGCACACCAATCCCGAATGGCTCAAGCAGTTTGTCTACGGGCTGCCGGAGTTGCATCGCGCCGAGTTGAAGACGGCCAACTACGTGAGCGGCGTCGGCTGCAACGCCACCGCGACCACCCTGGCAGTGTGGCCGCTGGCCGCCGCGGGACTGATCGACACCTCGCGCGGCATCATCTGCGAGGTGAAGGTGGGCAGCAGCGAAGGCGGCGCGGCCTCTGGTGATTCGACCCATCACCCTGAACGCGCGGGGGTGATGCGCAGCTTTGCCCCCACCGGCCATCGCCACACGGCCGAAGTGCTGCAGGCGCTGCAGCTCGCAAACGTGACGACCGACGTGCACCTGAGCGCCACCGCCGTCGACAACGTCCGCGGCGTGCTCGCGACCGCTCACGTGTTCGTCACGCCCGGCACCGCCGAGAAGGATGTCTGGAAGGCCTATCGCGAGGCCTACAACCACGAGCCGTTCGTCCGCATCGTGAAAGAGCGCACGGGCCTCTACCGGTATCCGGAACCGAAGATTCTGTCTGGCAGCAACTACGCCGACGTCGGTTTCGAGATGGATGCGTCCACGGGCCGGGTCGTGGCGCTTTGCGCCATCGACAACCTGATGAAAGGCGCCGCGGGCACGGCCATGCAGTGCGCCAACATCATGATGGGCTGGGACGAGACGCTCGGCCTCGACTTTCCGGGGCTGCATCCGATCTAGATGGTTCAGGACCTAAGACCTAAGACCTGAGACCTGAGACCTGAGGTTCGCTGAGAATGATCGTAGTAAAAGTCGGGGGCGGGACGTCGCTCGACATCGATGCCGTGGTCGCCGACATCGTGGCGCTGCGCGCCAAGGGAACGGAGCTCCTGCTGGTCCACGGCGGGGCGCAGACCACCAACGCGGTGGCGGAGGCGCTCGGTCATCCCGCGCAGTTTGTCACCAGCGAGAGCGGCCACGTCAGCCGGCGCACCGATCGCCGCACCCTCGAGATTTTCGAGATGGTCTATTGCGGCCAACTCAATAAGATGTGGGTCGAGAAGCTCCAGCAGCAGGGCATCAATGCCGTCGGTTTGTCGGGCCTCGACGGCCGCATCTTCGAGGGCACGCGCAAGGACACGCTGCGCATTCGCGTCGATGGGCGGCGCATGGTGTTGCGCGACGACTGGACCGGCACGGTCGAGACAGTCAACGCAGATTTGCTGAAGACGTTGATCGGCGCCGGCTACTTTCCCGTGCTGACGCCGCCGGGATCGTCCACCGCCGGCGAAGCCATCAACGTCGATGGCGATCGCGCGGCGGCGATGGTGGCCGGGGCATTCAACGCCGATGCGTTGGTGATCCTGACCGACCAGGTCGGCCTGCTGAAGAAGTTCCCCGACGAGTCCACGCTGATCTCGGAGATCCCCAAGGCCCACGCGGACCACTTGATGGAGTTCGCCGAAGGGCGCATGAAGAAGAAGGTGATGGGCGCGGTCGAAGCCATTGCTGAAGGCGTCGGCAAGGTGATCTTCGCCGACGGCCGCGTCGACAAGCCGATTTCGCGCGCCCTCGCGGGCGCCGGGACGCACATCAGCTGACTCAGAGAACTCAGAGCCGCAGATGACACAGATGAAGTACGCCGAAGTCGAGGAGCGCATTCTCGGTGGCACCACCGCTCGCCGCGGTGATGTCGTCATTACCCGTGGCGAGGGCTCGTGGGTGTTCGACGAGCAGGGCAAGAAGTATCTCGACCTCGGCTCTGCCCAGGGCGTGGCCATGCTCGGTCATTGCCATCCACGTGTGGTCGAGGCCATCAGCCGGCAGGCCGAGACCCTGACTCTGTGTCCGAACTACCTCTATAACGACACGCGCGCGGAGTTCTCGCAGGCGCTCGTCAACGTATTGCCCAGGCATTTACCGCATCTGTTTCTCGCCAACAGCGGCGCGGAAGCGGTTGACGGCGCGTTGAAGTTTGCGCGGCTGTTCACCACACGGCCGGCGTTCGTGGCAACGACCAAGGGTTTCCACGGCCGCACCATTGGCGCGCTGTCGGTGACGTGGGAGCCGAAGTATCGCGACGGCTTCTTGCCCCTGCTCGAGACCACGCATGTGCAGTTCAACGACGCGGCGGCGCTCGACCGGGCGATTACCGATCGGACGGCGGCGGTGATCCTCGAGGTCGTGCAGGGCGAGAGCGGCGTCAACGTCGGCACGCCGGATTTCCTGCAGTCGGCCCAGCGCCTCTGCCGCGAGCGCGGCGCGCTGCTGATCGTGGACGAGATCCAGACCGGCTTTGGCCGCACCGGCAAGTGGTTCGCGGTCGAACACTCAGGCATCGAGCCCGACCTCATGTGCCTGGCGAAGGGCCTGGGCGGCGGCTTCCCGATGGGCGCGTTCGCGTACACCAAGGCCATCCGCGACGTGCTCACGCAAGGGGCCCATGGCAGCACCTTCGGCGGATCGCCGATCGCCTGCGCGGCGGGACTCGCCGCCATCAAGGTCTACCAGGATGAAGGGCTGATCAAGCGCAGCGCCGTGCTCGGCGCCCACCTGCGCAACACGCTGCGAAGCGCCCTCGAAGACGTCGCGGCCGTCCGCGACATCCGCGGGCTGGGCCTGATGATCGCGGTGGAGTTGCGCACCAAGGTCGCACCAGTGCTCAAGAGCCTGATGCTCAATCATGGCGTGATCGCGCTGCCCGCCGGCCCCACCGTGCTCCGCCTGCTCCCGCCGCTCGTCATTACCGAACACGAGATCGATTTTGGCGTGCAGGCCATCGCCAAGGCGATCAAGGACGAGGACTGAGATGGAACGCGCCACGGCAATCGAACTGGTGCGGGGCCTGGTCGCGATTCCGTCGCTGTCGCGACAGGAAGCGGCGGCAGCGGCGTGGCTCGTCGAGCAAATGCACGCGGCCGGCTACGATCGCGCGTTCGTGGACGCGGCCGGCAACGCGGTCGGTGAGCTCGGCGATGCATCGGCGTCGCGCACGATCGTCCTCCTCGGCCACATCGATACGGTTGCCGGCAACATCCCCGTTCGCATTGAACCGTCAGCCGACGGAGACCTGCTGTTCGGCCGCGGCAGCGTCGACGCCAAGGGCCCGCTGGCCGCCTTTGTCGCCGGCTCCGCTCGGTTTGGCGCGGCGGCGGCGCGAGCCGCAGCGCTCCGCGTGGTTGTCGTGGGCGCCGTGGAAGAAGAAGCCGCCACCAGCAAGGGCGCTCGCTTCATCGCGGCGCGGTTCGATGGCCACCAGGAAGCCATCCCCACCGCCTGCATCATCGGCGAACCGAGCCACTGGAACCGCGTGACGCTCGGCTACAAGGGCCGGCTGTTGCTCGACCTGATCGCCGATCAGCCGATGGCGCACACTGCCGGGCCGGATGCCAGCGTCGCCTCGGTGGTCGTGGATTTGTGGAACTGGGTCACGGCACATGCCGCGCGCACGAACGAGGGCAAAGACAAAGCGTTCGATCGGCTGAGCCCCAGCCTGCGCCGCTTCATCACCTCGACTAACGAGGCCATGCACGACCTCGTCGATGCGCAGTTCGCATGGCGGCTGCCGGTCGGCTTCGATGCCGATGCGTTCATGGCGGAGCTGCAGGCGTGGCCGGCGGCTCACGTGGATGGCCACACGACGTTCGAGTTTCGATTCAAGGGCGAGGAGCGCGCCTGGCGCGGCGATCGCAATAACCCATTGGTCCGCAGCTTCCTTGCGGGCGTGAAGACCGAAGATCCGTCGGCGCAGCTGGGATTCGTCGTGAAGACCGGCACGAGCGACATGAACGTCGTCGCGCCCGTGTGGAAGTGCCCGATCGTCGCCTACGGGCCAGGCGACAGCGCGCTCGACCACACGCCGAACGAACACCTGCCGCTCGATGAGTATTGGAAGGCCGTGAATGTGATCCAGCACACGCTAGGCGCTTACGCTGCCACCGAATAATAGCCACCGATTAGACACCGATTAAACACCAATTTAATTCTGTCGGGCAGATGACTCACTCCCGGTCGACGGTTGCCGAACGCATGGTGAAGATCCGCTCGAAAACGTTTTTCGACGGAACAAACACGACCTCCGCGTCAGCCACCGGGTGAGCTACGAGATAGTCGTCGATTTGGCGAAATTGCTCAATCTCGTAGTCGACAGCCAAATTATCGAGAGTCAACACGACGTATACAATCCATCGCGCTCCTCTGGCAGGGTCATGCCTCGTCGGTTGCTGCGTGGCCCGTTCGAGAGTGGCGGCACACTTGTTGGCGAGAAACTCGTCTGGCAGCCGCGGCGTCACCTTCGTGACAAAGATCTCACCTCGTTCTCCGCGCTTGTTTATTGCTGCCTGTTCGTCGGAGATATTGAGAGTCTTGACCTCGCACAGAATGACTCTCCCGTCGAGTTGAGCTTCAAGATCCGGTTTCTTTGTGTCCCCAGGTGCGACGAACCGGATATCGGTGCAACCCAATCGGAGCAAGTACCCGTAGGCTCTCGCCTCATTGAGAGCATCGAAGAGTTGTTGCCAACCTCGGCCCTCCTCGCGGCGCGTCGAAACAAGATGGCGCGCGGCGCGCGCCTTGAGGTCGGACCACGACTGCTCGTCCAGATATGCGAGCTGACCTTCCAATCGCAGGAACGCGTCAAGCTTCAGTGGGCGAGACGCCAGTGATTCCTCGAAACCCTGGAAATAGGCATGGGGATGGGCCGGGGTCTCAACCAGATCCTTCAGTTCGAAGGCGCGAGGAAGGCGCTCTCTCAGCGACTCGGTCGGGGCGGCACGGGCACTCCAAAGCCTGACGAGGCCCGACTTGGCGATCGCGGAATCCTTGGTGAGCACGCGCAGGCCGTGGACCCGGCTGGTCGCCACGATCAGGCGGTCGGCTGGATCCCGATGAAAGCCATCTGGCAGTTGCGCAACTTCCGCGGCAATGCGAGGCGTGATCGGAAGAATTCGAACGGTCTTCGGGTTTGCCGCGATCGCGAACCACGACTCGAGCGTACCCGGAAACTGGATTCGTCCGAGGCTGGCGAGCGTGGCTACTTCCCAGAGGCTGATGTCGCTGATCGCGGGTCGATCGTCAGCCGGTAGCTCGTCGAGCTTCTTGACGATGTGCCGGCCGAGTCTGGCGTCGCCCTGAACCCACCAGACCCAGGCGTGGGACCACCCGTCCGCGTTTGGTGATCACGACTTCGCCTCCGCCCTGGACCTGATCAACAAGAGAAAGGCATTTTGCCTTGAATTCAGTGGCAGAAATCTTCATCTGACCGGTCTAAATGACCAGTCATCTGGACGTCAATCTGTGAGTAATCGGTGCCTAATCTGTGGCTGTTGAAACTGTGGCTGTCCTAATCCGTGGCCCTATGGCCGGCTCATTGTGATCAAGGCCGCGAAGATGTCGATGGCCTCCCATAGGTGGCCCACGCGCAGGTTTTCATTCACTGCATGCTGGTTGTTGTCGAAGTTGACCACCGCCAGACCAATCGTTGGCATCGCCAGCGAATCGTTAAACGTCGAGAACGGCAGGCTGCCGCCGATGGTTGGCATCTGCACCAACCGCTGATCGAGGGCCCGAATGGCGTTGGCGGCCATCACCGTGGCTGGGTCGTCCATGTTCCCCTTGCCAATCGGAAACCCGCCGCCGCCCTGAGTGATCCGCGCAATCTTTGGTTGTATCCGGCGAGTGGCGGCGTCTGGCGGACCGGTGACGATGATGTAGCCCTGGTCGCGGACGTGCGCCACCAGCCGTTCATACTGGGTCTTCTCATTCAGGCCGTTCACCAATCGCATCTCGACTCGTCCGGTCGCCGTGGCCGCGACCGCATTCCGAGAGTTCGGGCCGACGGTGCCCGACTGCAGCCCGGCGACGGTGAGCGTCGGGCGGTTGTGCTGTAACTCGATCCGGCTGTCGGGATGCTCGGACCTGGCGAGGCCGAACTGCTCGAGCAACTTTTGGTCCACGTTGGGAATCTCATCGATCGCCCGACGCTCGCTGGCGGTCAGCGGCACCACGCCGTCGTAGAAGCCCTTGATGACGACGTTGCCGGCTTCGTCCTTCATCGAGGCAATCAGCTTGGTCAGCGCCATCGCCGGGTCGGTGACGAAGTTGCCGTAGTTGCCGCTGTGCAGGTCGCCGATGGCGCCATAGATGGTGATCTCCGCGCCGGTCACGCCACGCGACCCATAGAACACGGTGGGCAAGCCGCTCGGATGGCGGGGGCTGTCAACAACCACGGCGAGATCCGACCGAACGGCAGCGGCATTGGCGGTCATGGCCGCAGTAAAGTTAGGGGATCCCGCTTCTTCTTCCCCATCCAACACAATCCGCAACGACCACGGCACGGTCGCGCGGGTCTCAGCCAAGCCGTCCATGGCCGCCAGGAACGCGACGATCGGCCCCTTGTCGTCGGCGACGGCGCGGCCGTAGATGCGCAGATCGGGGTTGAGCGCCGCAGATGTCGTCGTGAAATCGAACCGGGCCTGCCCAAGCATCGCCACCGGGACGAACGGCTGGCCGATGGTCCAATCCCTGGCCTCGGTCGGCTGCCCGTCATAGTGCATATAGAAGGTCAAGGTGCCAACGGCATTGGACGCGTCACGCCGTCCCACCAGCACCGGTGATCCCGGTGTGGCGATCCGGCTGACAATGAAGCCGCGCTTCTCGAACATCGCGGTCAGCAGATCCGCGTTCTTCAGGATGTCGGCCTGGTTCGACGCGATGTTCGGCAGCGACACCAGCTGGATCAGCTCGGCGAGAATCTGCCGCTCGTGCGCGGCCCGCCATTCGCGGACCTTGATCACCGCCGGCGACGGGGCCGCGGACAGCACTACTCCCCCAAGGGCAACCGTTGCCGCTACCAGTGCGCGAATGACTCGATTCATGGCCGCAGTATAGGCCACAGACCAATGCAGCCACCGATTAGACGCAGATTAGTCACAGAAAGGGAGCACCAAGAAAAGCTGTGCTCAATCGGTGTTTAATCGGTGGCTGTTTGTCTCCATGGCTGCGGGTTACAATCGGCGGCAATGTCATCGCTAGCCAACGCCGTCACCATCGCCGACCTTCGCCACCTTGCCATGGCTCGCCTGCCGCGCATGGCCTTCGACTACATCGACGGCGGCGCGGAGCGCGAGTGGACGCTGCGCGAGAACTGCCGCGCCTTCGAAGATGTGCTGTTCCGGCCGCGTTCCGCGGTGGCGACCTCGTCGGTCGACCTCCGCGCGACCATGCTCGGCACCACGACCGAGCTGCCGTTTGTGCTGGCGCCGGTCGGCAGCAGCCGGATGTTCTATCCCCGTGGCGAAGAAGCCGCGGCCGAAGCCGCCGGTGACGCCGGCACGATTTACACCTTGTCGACGTTATCGGGCTGCCGGATGGAGGACGTGCAACAGGCCACCACCGGCACCGCCTGGTATCAGCTCTATCTCGTCGGCGGACGCGACGTGGCGCTGGGCGCCATTGCCCGCGCCAAGGCCACCGGCTTCAAGGCACTGGTGGTCACCATTGACACCCCGGTGGCCGGCATGCGCGAACGCGATGCGCGAAATGGCGTCAAGCAGCTGCTCGCGCGCAACCTGTCCACCGTCCCGCACCTGGGCCAGATGCTGACGCGACCCGGCTGGCTCTACAACTTCTTCAACGATGGCGGCCTGATGAACTTTCCGAACATCGTCATCAACAACAAGCCGATGGGTTACGCCGATGTCGGCGCGGCGCTCGAGCAGTCGATGACCTCGTGGGACGACTTCAAGTGGATCCGCGAGGCCTGGGGCGGACCGATTGTCGCCAAGGGCGTGCATACCGCGGATGACGCCCGGCGGGCCGTCGCCGAAGGCGCGGCGGCCATCGTGGTGTCGAACCACGGCGCCCGCCAGCTCGATGGTGTCTCGCCGACCATCCGCGTGCTGCCCGAAGTGGTGCAGGCAGTCCATGGCCAAACCGAGATCCTGCTCGATGGCGGCATCAGGCGCGGCAGCGACATCGTCAAGGCCCTCTGCATGGGCGCGCGAGCCGTACTGATCGGCCGCGCGTACGCGTACGGCCTCGGTGCGGCCGGCGGCCCAGGCGTAGCTCGGGCGATCGAAATTCTTCGTGCCGACGTCGTGCGCACGATGAAGCTGCTGGGCTGCGCGTCGGTGGCGCAGTTGGATGGATCGTTCGTGGACGTACCGGCGGAGTGGACCGCGCGGCTGCCGAGGTAGGATGGTGAACCATGAATAGCACTCGTCGCACCTTCATACATTCCAGCGCCGCCGCCGGTCTCGGCCTGAGCGCCGCCGCCTGCAATCCCACGTCACCGCCGCCGGCCCCGGCCGCCGCACCGCTTGCCAGCGGCCCGCATCCCGCGATCGCCGCCCTGAAGCCGATCACCGCCGACGTCAAGCCGATCACCGCCGACGAACGCGCCGCCCGCATCGAGAAGGCGCGCCAGCTGATGGTCGACAACAAGATCAGCGCCATCTATCTCGAGGGCGGGTCGAGCATGTTCTATTACACCGGCGTCCGCTGGGGCAACAGCGAGCGGCCGTTCGTGTGTGTGATTCCCGCGAAGGGCGAGCTCGGTTGGGTGTGCCCCGGATTCGAGGAAGAGCGCGCGCGGGAACTGGTGACCGGTAAGGCCGAAGTACGCGTGTGGCAGGAAGATGAGAGCCCCTACCGGCAGATCGCCAACATCCTCAAGGACCGCGGCGCCACCGGGCGAGTGGGTGTGGAAGAGCGGCTGCGCTACTTCATCTACAGCGGCGTCAAGAAGGAAGCGGCGGGCGTGGACTTCGTTGACGCCGAGCCCATCACGGCCGGCTGCCGGATGATCAAGTCAGCGACCGAGCTGGCGCTCATGCAGAAGGCCAGCGACATCACCATCG
>SHUG01000117.1 GCA_009694735.1 Acidobacteriota bacterium
TCGACGAGCGCGGCGGCCAGCGCGGGGTGGTTGGCGGCGAGGCTCCTGACCTCTGCGACCTTGCCAGCCTTGATAGCATCGAAGAGCGCCTGCTCCATGGGTCCCCCTTACTTCGGTGGCGCGACCGCTGTTGCCAGATCGAGCTGTAACACCGCGTCGAGCACGGTCTCCGCAACGTCAACGAAGAAACCGCGATTGATTTTGTCGGCGGTATCGGTCGGCTTGTGGTAGTCGGCGTGATCTTCGACGCCGAAATACACGAACGGAATCTTGGCCGCGTTAAACGGGCCATGATCGGACTGGTTGGTCCAATCGTCCACGCCGCCGGCCGCTGCCACGGGTTTGTCGTGGCCAAACAATACCGTGATCGGTGCGCGCTTCGCCACTTCGTCGAGCGGCGCCTTCAGGTGCGGCCAGGGATGGGTACCGGCGATGAAGATCTCGCGCTTGTCATTGCGGCTCACCATGTCGAGGTTGACGTTGAGCGCGATGCGCTCTTTCGGCACGGGCGGCGCGATCATGAACGCCTTGGCGCCTTGCAGGCCCGCCTCTTCGGCATCGAACGCGACAAACACCACGGTCCGCCGAAACGGCGTCTTCTGGCAATACTCCGCCACCGCCAACATCACCGCCACACCCGACGCATCGTCGTCTGCCCCGGGATAGATCTTGCCGTCTCGCACACCGAGATGGTCGTAGTGGGATGACACCACGAACACGGGGGCCCGGGTGTCGGTGCCCAGGCACTGGCCCACGACGTTGGCGCCCTCGCCATCCACGCGGCCACTCATCGTCATGCGCGTGAACGTGAACGGATACACGTAGCTGCCCGACACCGGCTGCAGCCCAATTCCCTTGAAGCGATCGAGCACCCAAGCGCGCGCTGCCAGTCCGCCAGGCGTGCCGGCCGCCCGGCCTTCGAACTTCGGATCCGACAGCGTCGTCACCGCTTCCATCAGGCGGTCGCTATCGACGCGCAGTTTGGCCGCCCGCGTCTGCGTGGTCGCTCGCGTTTCGCGCTGTTCGTCAATGCGCTGCGCCTCGAAGCGCCCGGCGACCTGGAACCAGATGAATCCGGTGGCGACGATGCTCATCCCGATCACTCGGCGTTTTTTCATAAGGGTCTGGCCATGACGCGATCGGTTTGCGGATCGGTCCCGAACAAGAATACGTGCTCGCCGACATCGGTAAAACCACATTTGAGGTAAAACGCCCGCGCGCGCGGGTTGCGCTCCCACACGCCCAACCACAGCGTTTGCGCGCCGGTGTCGCCGGCTTCCGCCGTCACGCGCGCGATCAGGGCCTGCGCGAGGCCCCGCCCATGCCACTCCCGGTTGACGTAGAAACGCCACAGCTCGATTGGTTCGGCGCCTTGCACGCAGTCGGGAGCGTGCCCTCGGCGCAGTTGTGCGTATGCCACCACCAGGCCACCCTCTTCCACCAGGAGCGTGACCACGCCAGGGTCGGTCAGCTCCGCCGTCTGCTGCGGCACACCGTATGCCCGTTCCAAGTGGAGGGCCATGTCGGTTGCCTCGTTGGTGGCGGCAAAGGTATCGAAGAACGTGTCTCGAGCCAGGGCGGCCAGCACCGCGGCATCCGCGGCCGTGCCGCGCCTGATGGTCATGGCCAGATCCTAATCGAACGGAACCCGGCTGGTCTTTTCTCCGTAACGGTGTCTAGCGCCATCAGGGTCTCTGAACCGGGAGAGGCACGTCATGGGATTCTGGGAAGACCTCCGTTTCGCCGCCCGCATGCTCGTCAAGGACAAGTGGTTCACGCTGGTGGCCGCCCTGGCGCTCGCCCTCGGCATCGGCGTGAACACCACGGTGTTTACGTTCGTGAATGCGGTGCTGATCAAAGGCCTGCCGATTGACGAACCGGATCGCGTGATGGCCATGCGGGCGTTCGACCCGGTGCGTAACCTCGAGATGGGCGTGTCGTACCTCGATTTCCGAGACTGGCGCGATGCCACGCGCGCTTTCGAGTCGCTGGCCGCGTTCACCAGCACGACCGCGAACGTCAGCGACGAAGGCCGGCTACCGGAGCAGTTCAGCGGCACCTACTTGAGCGCCAATGCCTTCAAGGTGATGCGTCAGCGCCCGGCGCTCGGCCGCGATTTTCCTCCTGAGGATGACCGACCCGGCGCGGCTGCCGTCGTGCTGATCGGGCACGCCATGTGGCAGAACCGCTACGGCAGCAACCCTAATGTCATCGGCCGCACCATCCGCATCAACGACATCCCGTCGGTCGTGATCGGCGTAATGCCCGAGGGCTTCAAGTTCCCGCAGAACGCAGACCTGTGGCAGCCGCTCGCGCTGATTTCAGGATTGGAGCAGCAGAAGCGCAACGCGCGCGGTCTCTCGGTCTTCGGCCGGCTGGCAGCCGGCGCCACACGTGACCAGGCGCAGAGCGAACTAATCAACATCGGCCGCAAGCTGATCGCCGACTACCCCGACACCAACAAGGACGTGCAACCGAAGGTGCAGACCTTCAACGAGTTCATGAATGGCGGTCCCATTCGGGCCCTCTTCCTGTCACTGATGGGGGCCGTGGCGTTCGTGTTGCTGATCGCCTGCGCCAACGTCGCCAACCGGCTGCTGGCGCGCTCGACGCAGCGCGGGCGCGAGATCTCGGTGCGCATCTCGCTCGGCGCCACCCGTTGGCGGGTGATCCGCCAGTTGTTGATTGAAAGCGTGTTGCTCGCGGTGATCAGCGGCGCCATCGGCCTGGCCATTTCCTTCGTCGGCATCCGGCTGTTCGACCAGGCGACGCAGGACGTGGGCCGGCCTTATTGAATCCAGTTCACGATGGACCGCGGCGTGTTTGCATACCTGGCCGCGATCTGCCTCGGCACCGGCGTGCTGTTCGGCCTGGCTCCGGCCTTGCACATTTCGAAGACCGACGTGAACGAAGTGCTGAAGGAAGGCGGGCGATTGGGCACGGCCGGCGTCCGCGCCAGGCGCTGGACCGGCGCGCTGATGGTCGGCGAACTGGCGCTCACGGTGGTACTGCTGGCGGGCGCCGCGTTCATGATGCGAAATTTCGTCACCCTTTACAGCCTCGATCTCGGCATCGACACCTCGAAGCTGCTGGTGATGCGCCTGGCGTTGCCGGAACGCAAGTACCCCGCTCTCGAGCAGCGGCTGGCGTTCTACCAGCGGATCGAAGAGCGGCTCAAGTCGAACAGCCGGATCGAGGCGGTCACGATCGCCAGCAATGCGCCAATGCAAGGCGGGTTCCTGCGACGGCTCACTCTCGATGGCAAGCCGATCGAGCAGGGCCAGCAGGCACCGAACGTCACCATGCTCACGGTCGATCCGCGCTACTTCGAGACCATCGGCGCGCCGCTGGTTCGCGGACGCGGCCTCACCGACGAAGACGGCATGACCGGTCGAGAGAGCGCGATCATCAACCAGCGCTTCGCGCAGTTGCACTTCCCCAACGAAGACCCGGTCGGCCGTCGCATCACCCTGAGCATCGACCTGCAGGGCGGGGCTGCCCCAGGCAACGGCATCCCACTCTCGCTCACCGCCACCATCGTCGGCATTGCGCCGAACGTGCGCCAGCGCGACTTCCAGCAACCGGATCCGGATCCGGTTGCGTACCTGCCGTTCCGGACCGATCCGCATCTTCGGCTCGATGTTCGCGATCTTCGCCTTCATCGCGCTGGCGTTGTCGGCAGTTGGCCTGTATGCCGTCACGGCGTATTCAGTAACGCAGCGAACGCAGGAGGTCGGAGTGCGGATGGCGCTTGGCGCGCAGTCGAACCAGGTGACGTGGTTGTTCCTGCGGCAGTCGTTCGTGCAGCTGGCGATCGGACTGACGCTCGGGGTCGCGGGTGCGTATGGCGTCGGGAGGTTGTTCCAGAGCACGGAGCTCCTGGTCCAGACCACGGCCGGCGACCCGCTGACCATCGGGGGAATTGCACTGCTACTGACGGTCGTCGCCGTCGGCGCCTGTGTCTGGCCGGCTCGGCGCGCGACCCATCTTGATCCGTTGACCGCGCTGCGGCGCGACTAGCCGCCAACGGCTTGAACTCGATGTTCTTGGATTCCGCCGGCGTCTCGATCCCAATGACGGTGGCTGCCGACGCCATGCGGCTCACGCCACCGGTGCCAAGGGTAGCGGGGACCAGCGAATCAGATGCAGGTTGATCCCGACATGCCGAATCGGTCGAACAGCGCGGCGAGCAGGCCGCTGACGTTGGCCACGGCGAAGCTGAGCCCCTTGAGATTCTGTTCAGTCGGCACGCCGGGAATGGGCCGGGGAAAGCCTGACGCCAGAAACGAGAGCTCGCGGCCGTCAACAACAACGCGGCACTGGTCGCGCGGAAGCGACCAGTCGATCGTCACGCTCCACGCACCCGGCAATGTCCCGGGCAGCCACGGCACGCCGTCGTGCTCGCCAGCGGCCACCACCACGGCGCCGCCACGGCGCATTCTCGACACCGCGTCCGCCAGCGCGGGCGCATGCGCCCGATTGATTGTCCCAAGGCTGAGGTTCACGATGTCGGCGTGCTGTTGAATGGCCCAGTCGCACGCGGCCACCAGCGCGGCACCGGTGGCGGTCAGCTCACGATCGAACACCTTCGCCACGAAGATTTCCGCCAACGGCGCTTTTTCGCGGATCACGGCAGTGACCGCGGTCCCGTGGCCCAGGCGATCCAGGTAGTCGTCGTGCAGGTCACCGTCAGCGGTGACGCCGATGCCACCGCTGACGCCATTGATGTGCGGATGCGCGGCGTGGACTCCGCTATCAATCACGACCACGCGGACCGGACGCTTCATGCGTCCACGCCGGCTGGCCGCTCGATCTCAAACAGCCTGGCAAACACGCCGGGCCGATCGGCCAGTTCCCGCGGGTGGCCCTGGTCGACGATGCGCGAGCCTTCGAGTACGATCACGCGGTCGGCCGCCATCGCCAACTCGCGGCGATGGGTGATCAACAGTGTCGTGCGGCCCTTCATCACCGCCTGGTAGCCGTCGATGACCTGGCGCTGCGCGATCGCGTCGAGGGCGGCGGTCGGCTCGTCGAGCACGAGCACGGCAGGATCGGCGAGAAACGCCCGCGCCAGCGCAATGCGCTGCCGCTCGCCAGCCGACAGTGCCAGACCGCGCTCGCCCACGAGTGTCGCAAAGCCGTTGGGCAGCGCTTCAATAAACCGCGCGATGCCAGACGCTTCGGCCGCCCCCTTTACTTCCGCATCGGAGGCTCCAGGCCGGACATAGCGGATGTTGTCGCCCACGCTCGCGTGAAACAATGTCGGCTCCTGCTCGACCAAGACGACGTGCCTGCGAATGTCGGCGAGCCTGAGATCGCGCAGATCATGGCCGTCGAGCCGCACGACACCGCTATCGGGATCCAGCAAGCGCGTCACGAGGTAGGCAATGGTGCTCTTACCGACGCCGCTGCCGCCGACCAGCGCCACGCACTCGCCCGGTCGCGCGGAGAAGGTCACGACCTCAAGGACACTCGCTTGGCGGTCGGTGCCGAGGGTCACCAATTCGAACGCCACCTCACCCAGGCACGCCGGCAGCGCTCGCGCCTCGGCGCGTTCCTGCACGTCGATGGGCGCGTCGAGAATCTCGCGCACCCGCGCCCACGACACCTTGGCGGTCGTGAGGCTGGCGTAAAGACCCATCAGCGCCTGCGCCGGCGCAAACACCCGCATCTGGTAAGCGAGAAAGGCGCCCATGGTCCCGAGCGTGAGCGTGCCCTCGATTACGCGCAGTCCCCCGTAGAAGAACGCGACCGCCGATCCGATCGACAACACCGTGCCCGGCAGGCCGCCGGCGAAGTAGGTGACCCGTTGCATCCGCATGAGGGCGTCAATGAACGCGCCGTTTAACTCGCGGAAACGCGCGCGCTCACGCGGTTGGGCGTTCGAAGCGACGACCAGCGACGTCGCCTGCAGCGTTTCGATCAGGAAACTGCCAATGTCGCTGCTGCGCTGCCGCAGGTCGGCAATGCGGCCCTCCAGCCGACGGCGATAGACGCCGAGCGCGATCAAGCTGATCGGCAGCGGCGCCAGGGCCACCAGCGAGAGCCGCCAATCGAGCCACACCATCATCACCAGGCTGCCGGCAAGAAACAGCACGTTCCCCACCCACGCCAGCGCCACCTCGGCCGCCACCCGCTGGATCTCGCTGATGTCGTTGTTCAGGCGCGAGACGATGTCGCCCAGCCGGGTGCGGGCATAGAACCGGGGCGACAGCCGCTGGAGATGCTCGTACATCGACAGCCGCATGTCGAACAGGATCTCCGCCGACACCCGCGTGTAGCGAAGCCCGCTGACAACATTCAGGACAAAGCCGGCAACGCCCAGCACCGCGAACATCAAGACAATGCGGCGGAGCGCGTCGGCGTCGCGGCCGATCAGGGCATTGTCGATGAGGTCCTTCGACAGGTACGGCATCGCCAGCGTGGCAGCGGTGCTCACGAGGCTGATGACGAGGACGAGGATGAGGCGCCGCCAATAGGGGACGAGATAGGCGAACGCGCGTCGATCCATGACGACGGCTTACGGGCGCGCGGGCGTCTGGACCGGTCGCGGCAGAATGAACAGGTTGGTCGTCTGGTCGGCGTTCATCTCGATGGTGCGCAGCAGCTTGTACGACGTGGAATCGTAGACATCGATGGTGGCGCCGGCCTGGAACACGTACAGGAGCCGGCCGTTCGACGACACGCGAAGCGCCATCCGTGGCCGCCCCTGGAACTCGGTACGGCTGAGGAGCTTGCGTTGGGTCACGTCGAACGCCCAGAACTCGTAGCGTCCGATCTGCTGCATCAAACCCCAGCCGCGCTTGCGATCAGGCGCCATCGCAAACCCGACGCCTTCAGCAGGGCCGATCGGCGTGAAGTCGATGCTCTTGCCCACCAGGTTGACGCGGCCAATGCCCATGATGCGGCGGTTCTGCACCGGATCCTGGATGGTGAACAGGCCCGTGAAGAACCCGGGATCCTCGTTGAAGTCGTCGACCTGGCCGAAGCTGATGCGGCCGAGGCCAGACTCGATGGGCCGGCTCAACGCCCACGTATCGACTTCGGTGAAGTTCTGCGTCTCGAGGATGAGCACATCGTCGCCGAAGAAATACAGCAGCTTGCCGTCGGGCGAAAAGCGGATGTTCACGCCTTCGCGTTCCTCACCGCTCGGCCACGGAATGGTGCGCGTGATTTTCTTCTGGGCCAGGTCGTAGAGCTGCAGCGCGATGTCGCCGATCTCCCAGCGATCGATCTGCTTGGTGGCCGACCGCGTCAGCAGGATCAGGAACCGCTCGAGCGGGTCGACCTGCAGGCCTCGAATGCGCACCTGCTTGTTGCCCTCGCTGAGGGTGAACGTCGACAGCGTCGTGCGCGTCGGGATATCGACCACCTCGATTTTCTCGAGCGTCGAGTCGAGCACGTAGAACTTGGTTCGCGATTGCGACAGCGTCAGCGAGCGCGGGATGCCGGTCTTGAGCGGAATGGCGGCGACCTTCGTTTCAGTCGCTTCGTCGATGATGTGAATGGAACCGTCGTAAGTGCCGATGTACAGCAGATGGTCGCCGCCTGCCGCAATCGGCGCGCCGAAGCGGGCGGGCCGTTGCGCATGGGTGGTGACGACGCCAAGCACGAGCGCCACCGTGATCACGAACGCCGGAAGTGGGAATCGCCCGGCCATCATTTCTTCTCGTCCGGAAAGATCAGGTCGATCTTGCGCCAGTCTTTCTGGGCGGCCGCGCACTTGGCGGTCCAGTCGGGCACGTGGTTCAACTGGTCGGGCACTTGCGCCGGCCAGAAGCACCCCATGTGACAGTCGAACAGGTCGCGCTCCACCGGCTGGCACAACCCGGCCGTGCCGCCGTTGCGGTCCGCTTCCCAGCCCGGAGAGAACACCAACGAGCAGCCGTTCGGGATGTGCGGCGGTTCGGGCTGCTGCGGCGGGCCCTGCAGCGCCACCACATCCTTGGTGACCTCTTCCATCCGCGCCGCTTTGCGGTTGATCGCCTTTAGATGTTTCATGAAACTTTCTCCGTTGGCTCATCATCGAACTGGGTCAGGAAGGCCGGGTTGCGCTCGGCCAGCTCGCCGTAAATCTCGAGGCAGGTGTGCGTCCAGCCGCGAATCCACTCGCAGTAATGCAGGTTGGGTGCCTGGGTCGAGCCGTAGCGCGTGTTGGCTTCGTGATAGCAGCCGCCGGCGCAGATCGGCCGCGCCCAGCAGGTTTGGCAATCGGTCTTGTTCGCGATGTGATGGGTGTCGAGGAACGCCTGCTGGCGCTCCCACGAGACACCGTCCTTCACGGTGCCCAGACCGTGCTCGTCGGAACCGGCGAAGCGGTGACACAAGGCGACGCGGCCGTCGGTGGAGACGCCCATCAAGCCAATACCGGCGCCACACGGATACGCCTTGGCGTGACCGTGGTGAATTTCCTGCAGCGTCTCGCGGACATTCGAGAAGCCGTGGTGCCGGCCCTGCAGCGATGCCTCGAGGTAATCGGCAGCCAACGCGCGGAACTGTTCGAGCAGGTGATCGAAGCCGCCGTCGGAAATGGCGTAGTCGCGGCCCGGCGCGGTCGTGACTGGCGCGAAGCCGACCTCCCAGAATCCCATTTCGTCGAAGAGGTGCTGATAGATTCGCCGCACGTCGAGGGTTTGGCGCGTCAGCGTGACGCGGGCGCCGACCGGCCGCGAACGGTGACGCTGTAGCAGTGCCTTGATCTTCGGCGCCGCCATCGCGTAGCTGCCCTGCCCATTGCTGAACACGCGGAACTTGTCCTGCATCTCTTCGGGGCCGTCGATCGAGATCGTGACGCCGACGCGCTCGTTGGCCAGGAACTCGATCACGTCGGGTTGCAGCAGCGTCGCGTTGGTGGTGAGGCTGAAGTCGATCTCCTTGCCGACCTCCGCCGCGCGCCGGCGGGCATAGGCGATCGTTGACTTGAGCACCGGGAAGTTCATCAGCGTCTCACCACCGAAGAACGTGATGTGCGCGTGCTTGTTCTCCCGGGATTCGCGCAGCGCGAACTCGACGCTGTCGCGCGCCGTCTCTTCGCTCATGAACTTCGGTTGCTGGCCGTTCTCGGTATCGACGATCTTGTCTTCGCCGTACTCGTAGCAATAGGTGCAGGCCAAGTTGCACTGGTTGGTCACGTTGATCACCAACGTCTGCAACGGTACCGGACGAAGCGGTACGATCTTCAGCGGCTTGCCCACCGAGGTGGGCTTGTCCGCCAT
>SHUG01000118.1 GCA_009694735.1 Acidobacteriota bacterium
GTCGACGGGAGTGGGATAGGTGGCCTGTGCGGCCAGCCTCGATGGCAGGGCCATCACGGCCAAAGTCAATAGCAGAACAGTGCGCCTCATGGGCGCCATGGTAACTGAAGTGAACGGCTTGGGGCTTGGGGCTTGGGGCTTGGGGCTTGAAAACGCTACCGGAGCGTGAAGGTCAGCACAATCGTGATGTTCACCGGCACTGGCTCGCCCTGCCGCATGCCGGGCTGGAACCGCCACATCTTGGCGGCCTTGATCGCTTCCTGGTCGAGGCCGAAAATCGGGTCGAGTGAGCGGATGACCTTGACCTCGCCCACCGAGCCGTCGGGCATCACGATGCACTCGAGCCAGACCGAGCCTTGCACTTTGGCCCGCATCGCGTCGGTGGTGTAGCCCGGCTTCACTTCGCGCAGCACGGTCGGCTGCGTGATGCCGGCGCCCGGCCGAAAGGCACCGCCGCCACTACCGCCGCCAAATCCCGCTCCCAGACCCGACCCTTGTCCCACGCCGATGCCCTGCCCGGTCCCTGTGCCCGCTCCCCCGCCAGCGCCGGCACCTTGTGAGCTGGTCGTCGTGGGCGCGCTCTGAATGACTCCCGGTAACATCTGCTCCGCCGACGCGATCGTCTTGGCCGGAATCAAGAACTCGGCCGGCGGCGGCTCCACCTTGGGCGGATCGGGCGCCGCGGTTGGTGTCTTTGCGACTGGGACGGTGATTTTTTCCTTGCCCGGCAGCTCGGCCTTGCGCGGCGGCTCAGGAGCCTTGTTGCCACCACCGCCACCACCCCCGCCCGGACCGGGCACGGCCAGCCAGACGATGTCGTTGACAGGGGCGTCAGGCAGGAATTCAGCCGTATTGGGCTGCGGCGCAAAGCGGAGGGCCAGAAGGATCACGAGACCAAAAGCAACATGCGCGGCAATCGAGGCACCGACACCAACGTTCGACTGACGTCGTTCGAACGCAAAGCACAGGTCAACCGACCGGTCCGTGAGGTGCAGCGGCGCCGACCGTGATTGCGTGGCGGGACGTATGGGTGTGGACTCGGCCATGAGTTGCGTAGTTAACCCACGGTCATTCTGACCGAGGGGTTCTGGGCTGACAAGTGCAAAGCCAGCGCCATGCTCTTTTGACGCCCATTTGAGACAGATGGCCGTGCGACAATGTAGAGTCCGCCTCTGGGCGGACTTCTCGAGTGTGGACCCGGTCCGGCTAAAGCCGGACGCCACAGGTGCTACAATCAGGCCACTGGTCGCAGCGTTCCGCGGCCCCAAGGAGTTGTCATGGACATGGTTGCCCTGTTCGGGCCCATCGGAATGCCGGAAATGCTCATCATTCTGGCGATTGTGATCCTCATTTTTGGCGCCAACCGGCTGCCCGAGCTCGGCAAGGGCATTGGTCAGGGCATCAAGAACTTCAAGAGCGGAATGAAGCACGAGAGCACCGACGAGAAGTAATCGCTAGAGGACGAGGCGGGCGTCGCCCGTCCGTCTCGTCACGCGCTCCCGGTCGAGATACTCGAGCAGCGGGATCGCGAATTTTCTCGACACGCCATACCTGTCCTTGAAGGCCGCCACATCCACGGTGGCCTTGCCGTCGGTCGCCGCCACCTTCAGCGCCCGAATCTCATCCTTCAGAATCTGCAGCGCGCCGGCATGGAACGTCAGGGTATCCAGCCGGACCAACACCTTCTCGCGAATCAACACCGCTGTGATCTTCTCGACGATCGCCGTTGGCGCGGCTGCGGCCGCCTGCACCGTCACCGCGTCCGGCGGCTTCAACCCCGCAGCCTCGTAAGCCGCCGCGACGGCGGCCTTGATGCGGGCGTCCTCGCCCGAGGCCGCCACGGTATGGGTCGCCAGGGCCAGGCGATCGGTGCCCACCAGCGTCTTCGACTTCTTCAGGTCGTCGAGAATCTTCTCAAAGACGGCCGCATCCGCACGCGCGGATACCTTTTCGCGTGCCTCTTCGCGCGGCAGGCCGTCGCTGAGGGGCTGCGCGCGATGACACGCCGTGACCAGCTCGATCAGCACCTCGGTGGCGCGAGCGAGATGACTGACCGCCACCAGGCGCTCGCCCACGATCGCGACGCCGCGCGAGGTCAGTGCCGACAGCATCGCCGGCGCTGCTGTCGGCGCGACGCCGGCCCGCGACACCAGGGCCTCGCGTGCGATGCCGGGTAGCCCCGCGGCGATCACCATCGCCGCCACGGCATCGGCATCGTCGCGGGCAGGCACGAGGTCCAGGTTGACGAAACTCTCAAGCCCGTCCCCCGATCGCACACCGGGCCGGGTCGGCGCCGGGTCGAGCACCACGCCACCGCCAATCGTGACCGGCGGCGAGTAGGCGCGAATGATGAAGCGGTCGCCGCGCGTGAGGGCGGCCGGTCGCTCGAGCCGCAACCGCGCGAACGCTCGCCCGCCCGGGGCGATCTCACCCGCTTCACCGGCAATCGAGACGCGGGCCAACACTTCGGCCGTACCGTGATGCAGCCGCACACGTGCGCCGTGTTTCAGCGCCTTGGTCGAGTCGAGCAAATCACACGCCGCATCAACACGGCGCGTCACGCTGAACGCGCCGGGCTGCACCAGCGTCTCGCCGCGATCGATCTGTCCGACCTCGACCCCACCCAGATTGATCGCCGTTCGTTGTCCGGCCACCGCCTCAGCAGCCGTCGCGCCATGCACCTGGATGCCGCGCACTTTGCCCCGCCGTCCTGAAGGCAGCATGACCAACTCGTCATCCACCCTGATGCGCCCCGACACCAGCGTGCCGGTGATTACCGTGCCAAACCCCTTCATGGAAAAAGCTCGGTCGATCGGCAGACGGGCCGCGCGCTCAACCGGCCGCCGGCTCACCGAGGCGGCCTGCGCCGTCAAGGCGGCACGCAGCGCGTCAAGGCCATCGCCGGAGCTGGCCGACACCTCGATCACGGCGGCTGATTCCAGGAACGATCCCTTGACCAACGCGGCCACGTCCTGGCGAACCAGGGCACGCATCTCGTCGTCGGCGAGGTCCGACTTGGTGAGCACCACGATGCCACGCGGGATCCGCAGCAACCGGCAAATATCGAAGTGCTCGCGGGTCTGCGGCATCACCGACTCATCGGCGGCCACAATCAGCAGCACGCAGTCGATACCGCCGACGCCGGCCAGCATGGTTCGCACGAAGCGCTCGTGACCCGGCACGTCGACGAACGCCACGCGGGTGTCCCCAATCGTCGTATGCGCGAACCCGAGTTCAATGGTGATGCCGCGGGCCTTCTCTTCCTTCAGCCGGTCGGGATCAATTCCGGTGAGGGCCCGCACGAGCGTACTCTTGCCGTGATCGATGTGACCGGCCGTGCCCACGACCAGGTTGGTCATCGCCGTTGCTTGGCCTTGCGTTCGGTCTTGCCGGGGCGCTGCGCCTTGCGCCGGCGCCGTTGCTCGGGCGTGCTCTTGCGCTGCTCGTTCTTGGGGCGCGCGGCACTGCGCATCGGACCGCGGCTGCGCTCGTTCTTGCGAATCTTCTCGAGTACGTCCTCGAGACCCAGGTCAATCTGGCGCCGCTCCATGTCGACCTTGATGATCTGAACGCGGACGCGATCGCCCAGGCGGTAGAGCTTCTTGCTGTTCTCGCCGAACAGCGCATGCTGGGTTTCGCGATACCGGTAGTAGTCGTCCGCCATCGTCGTGACGTGAATCAGGCCTTCGACGTAGTGGTCGATCAGTTCCACGAACATGCCGAACGGCGCGACACCGGTGATGTAGCCATCGAAGGCATCGCCGACCTTGTCGGCCATGAACCGGACCTTCTTCCATTGCAGGATCTCGCGTTCGGCCTCGGCCGCCCGCCGCTCCATCTCCGACGTGTGACGGCCCACCTCCGGCAGGTCGTCTTCCAGCTCGGCGCGGCGCTCGTCACTGACCTTCGTGTGACGCAGCTCGCGGAGCAGGCGATGCACGATCAAGTCCGGGTAGCGGCGAATCGGCGAGGTGAAGTGTGTGTACGTCTCTGCCGCCAGGCCGAAGTGCCCCACGTTGCCAGGGTCGTAGCGCGCCTTCTGCATCGTCCGCAGCATCAGGAACGCGATCGGCCGCTCCGCCGGACTGCCGCGCATCTTGTCGACCAGCTTCTGGAAGTGCATCGGCGTCACGTGGCCGTCGCTGGCGCCCAGGCTGAAGCCAAACGCGCTCACGAAGTCTTCCAACTGCATCACCTTCAGAGGATCCGGCTTCTCGTGAATGCGATACAACGACGGCATGCCGTGCGACTCCAGATGCCCGGCCACGGTCTCGTTGGCCAGCAGCATGAACTCCTCGATCAGGCGGTGGGCGACGTTACGCTCAGACGCGATGATGTTCGCGATGAAGCCATCCTCGTCCAGCACCACCTGCGCTTCGGGCAAGTCGAAGTCCACCGACCCACGCCGCCGTCGGCGGCCGTTGAGAATCGTGAAGAGTTCGCGCATCAGCTCGAACATCGGCACCAGCGACTCGTACTGCGCGATGGTGCCGGGATCGCGGTCGGTGAGGATGGCGTTCACCGCGGTATAAGTCATTCGCGCGTCGCTGCGAATGACGCCGTCGTGCATCTCGTGCCGGATGACGTCGCCCTGGGTGGTGACCTCCATCAGGCATGACTGCACCAGGCGGTCGACATGCGGATTGAGACTGCAGAGGCCGGTCGACAGCTCCGGCGGGAACATATGGATGGCCCGTTCCGGGAAGTACACCGAAGTGCTGCGATCGAAGGCCTCGGCATCGAGAGCCGAGCCGTCGTGGACGTAGTGGGCGACGTCGGCAATGTGCACGCCGAGCCAATAGTGACCGTTCGGCAACCGCTCGATCGAGATGGCATCATCAAAGTCACGCGCGTGCTCGCCGTCGATGGTCACGACCGTGCGGTCGCGGAAGTCGGTGCGGCCGGCCATGTCCTTTTCGCGCACGGCACCGCCAATGCGGGTGGCCTCGGCCACCGCCTCGGGAGTGTGCTCGTCGGGAATGCCGTGCTTGCGCAGGATGATCTCGGTATCGACGCCGGGGTCGTTGATGTCGCCGAGGATCTCGGTGATGCGGCCGGCCGGCCCGCGCGTCGGCGTCGGCCAGCGCGTGATCGTGACGGTCACCATCTGCCCCGCCTCGGCGCCCATCGTCTCGTCGCGGGGAATCTGCACTTCGGCGGTCAACCGCTTGTCGAACGGCACGACGAACGCCAGGCCGGTGTCATCAACATCGAAGCGGCCGACGATGCTGCTCGCGGCGCGCTCGAGGACCTGGACAATCTTTCCTTCGGCGCGGCCATCCTCGCGATACCGCTCAATGCGAACGACGACGCGATCGCCGTGCAGCGCCTCTTGAAGATGGTGCGCCGCCACGAAGATGTCGCGCGTCAGGCCCTCGATCGGACGCTCGGGCGTCACGAAGCCGATGCCCGAGGCATGACCATCGAGCTTGCCGACGACCAGGTCCATGCGGTCGGGCATCCCGTACAGCTTGCCCTTGATGAGAATGAGGTCGCCATCGTTGACGAGGTGGCGCAACAGTCGCTTGAAGGCGACGCGCTCCTCGCGGTCAATGCGGAGGAGGCTCAGCAGGTCGCGCGCGGTGGCCGGGTGCGACACCTTGGCCCGCATCTGGCGGAGGAGGTCTTCACGATTCATGGAACACGATCACTTGTAAATCACCGACATTGGTATCGGTGCGCCCCAGGCGAATGACATCGTCCAGGGGTGCGAAAAACGCGAACGAGTTGTTCGCCGCCAGATAAGTATTCGGCGCGTCGAGGTGGGCCTGGGCCGCGCGGGCCATGGTGGCCGAGTCGATCATCGCACCGGCGACGCCCGAGCACCCATCAATGCCGTCGGTGCCGATACTGGCTGCCGCGACGCGGCCCGGCAGGGCCTGAACCGCTTCGGCGATCGACAGCACGAATTCGAGGTTACGGCCGCCCAACCCGTTGCCGGTCACGCGCACCGTGGTCTCTCCACCCGAGATGAGACACAGCGGCCGGGCGTGGTTGCGCGCCTGCTCGCTGACGCGCCGCAGCCACGCCGGCCCCGCGACCCTGGCTTCGCCGACTACCGGTTCATCCATCACCAGGACGGCGTAACCTTGCGCCAGGGCGGCAGCACGGGCGCCCGCCATGGCGTCGAGCCGGCCGCCGATCACGCGCGCGCTGGCGCGCGCCAGCGCGGGATGTCCGGCAGTGGGCGTGTCGGGCAATGTCCCGGCGAGCCCTCGCTGCACCACGGCGCGAACCGCCTCCACATGTTGGCGTCCGCCGAAGCGCTCGAGCGACGCCGCCGCGTCGCTCCAGGTCGTGCTGTCGGCCACGCCAGGACCCGACCCGATGGCGTTCAGATCGTCGCCGACCACGTCTGACAGGGCGAGCGTGATGGTGGTGCCGACACAGGCCGAGGCCAGCCGGCCGCCCTTCACGTTCGACAAATGCCGTCGCACGGTGTTCAGCGCGTGGATATCGGCGCCCGCGTTCATCATCAATCGAGTGGTATTCACCTTGTCAGCCAGGGTGATGCCGTCCACCGGAGCCGCCATCAATGCCGACGCGCCACCGGACAACAGGATGACGAGCACCTCGCCGGAATGCACGCTCCGCGCCACCGCCAGGGCGCGGCGCCCGGCGGCCTCGCTGCGCGCGTCCGGGAACGGGTGGCTCGACGCCATCCACTCGATGTTGGCAGGGAGCGCCACGTCCACATGCGTCCCAATCGCGACGGCCTGCTGAATCGACAGATGCGGGACTGCGGCGAAGGCCGCCGCCATAGGCGCCGCAGCCTTGCCAACGGCCACCACGTGCAACGGGCGGGTGGCCAGGATCTCCGCCAGCGACGGATCCGCCAGGGCCCGTTCGATCACTCGCGCCGCACTGACCGCGTCGACGCCAGCGCGGACAATAGCGTCCAGGTCGTGCTTGAGCGTTGAGAGCGGAACTGTCAGTGGACCTTGCAGGGATCGGACCAGCCGGAGAGGCCGGTCACCACGTCGAACTCGCGGAGTAACCGGGCCACGACTTGATCGGCATTGGCTTCTTCAGAGAGCCGATCGACTTCGGCAATGATTTTCAGGAGGGCGGCTTCGGCGCTGTTGATCGCCTGGGCGCTGAAATACTCGCGCTGTTCCTGCAGGCACCGATGGTGCTTGAGAAACTCTTCGCGGTAAAACTCGGAGAGCGCCGATACGGAAGCCGGAACGGCGTTGTCCATCAGAAAGCGCGGGATTCTATTCCTCGCCCTCGGCATATGTGATGAATTTCAGTGTAGGAGGTTCGGGAGGATGTGTCAACGGGGCGACATTCGAAGACGTCCCGTTTCAACTTGACCGGTCGTTCATCTCGCCGAACGCGAAGCCACCGTTCCGGCCGCAGCCCCGACAGCCAATCCCCCGAGGATCATGATCACGCCCTCCCGAAGGCCAAGAAAGTGCAGCTGCCCCGCCCCCGCCAGCCCGGTCAGGTCGGGCCCCAGCCATCGGCCCACGGCTGAATAGAGCACGCCGATCAGCAGCAGGGCCACCGCCGCACCGGCTCCGCCGAGCAGCAGGCCCTCGACGATGAAGGGGCCGCGAATGTAACTGAATGGCGCGCCGACCAACTGCATGATGTCGATCTCAGCCCGGCGCGCATGCAGCGAGAGCCTCACGACCGCCGCCACCGTGAAGGCGGCCCCGAGCATCAGCACGCCGGCGATCACGGCGGCCGCAATCCGTGCGCTCGTCACAATGCCCGTGAGCCGCGTGAGCCACCGCCGGTCGTAGCGGACGTCGGCCACCCCACCCCTGCCGGCCAGACCCGTCGTCAGGTCGTCAACTGCCGACGCGTCCATTCCCTCGGTGCGCAAGCGGACTTCGAAGACGGCCGGGAACGGGTTCTGCGCCACCGCGGTTGTCACATCGAGGAGCTCCGGAAAGTCGGCGCGGAACCGCTCGAGGGCGCGTTCCTTCGAGACATACTCGACGGCCGCCACGGCCACCTGCTGCCGGAGGTAGAGCTCTAGTCCGGTGCGCAATTCCTCCGACAGGTCGTCGTGGAGATACACCGACATCTCGGCGGATTCGAGCCACCGATCCAGCACGCGCTGGACGTTCACCGACACCAGCAGAAAGCCGCCGAGGGTCACGAAGGCAATGGCGATGGTCCCGATCGAAACCGCGGCCGAGCGCCCGGCCCGGCGAACGCTCGCCCACGCCTCTTCGAACGCGTAGCCGACCCCGGTCACCTGGGCGCCTCCGGCAAGCCCGCCAGTTGTCCGTGCTCGAGTTGCACGACCCGGCGTCCCACCCACTTGATCAGTTCACGGTCGTGGGTGGCCACGACCACCGTCGTGCCGCTGGCGTTGATGTCGCGAAACAGGTTCATGATCTCGAGCGACAGATCGGGATCGAGGTTGCCGGTGGGTTCATCGGCAAGCACGAGGTGCGGCTCGTTGACCAGGGCCCGGGCAATGGCGACCCGCTGCTGCTCACCACCCGACAGCTCGTCGGGCCGGGAATTGAGGCGATGCTGCAAGCCCACCCATTTCAGGACCTGGTAGGTGCGGCGCCGTTGCTGCTCCACGGGCATGCCGAGCACGCGCAGCGCGAACGACACGTTCTCGAAGACCGTCTTCGTGGCAATGAGCTTGAAGTCCTGGAACACGAAGCCCACCGTCCGGCGATACGCCTGGACTTCATTCCGGGTCAGCCGGGAGAGATTACGGCCGGCCACGATCACGTCGCCTTCGGTCGGCCGTTCCTGCAGCAGCAACAGGCGCAGCAGCGTGCTCTTGCCGGCGCCGCTCGGTCCGGTCAGGAACACGAACTCGCCCTTGTCAATCGTGAGGTTCAGGTCACGCAGCGCATACAGCCCGCGGCCGTAAATCTTCCCGAGCCCCTGAGTCTCGATCACGGACGGTAGTCTACTAGCTTCAGCCGCACCCGGCCGAATCCGGCGGCGACCTCCACCATCAACGGCACCCGCCGCGCGTCGTCACTCAGCCAGATCGTGGACGCGATCGGCTGGCGCCGCTGCACGCGTGCGGTGAATCGCGGCTCGAGCCGCAGCGCCGGCACCGGGGCGCCGTCGATCACGATCGTCTCGCGGGCCGGCACCGTGACGGTCAGCGCCAGGGTCCGGCCGGCCTCGTTCAGCGGCATCGCCA
>SHUG01000119.1 GCA_009694735.1 Acidobacteriota bacterium
CAGCTCAGCCTGAACGTGCTGAACCTGTTCAGCCAGGCGGCGGCGGTGGGCAAGTTCTCCACCTACCACAAGGTCAACGGCGTGGTTCCGGACGAGGCGAAGTTCTTCGCCGGCACCCAGACCCTGGCGTCGCTGATCACGAGCCAGAAGGTGGTCAAGGACCCCCGCTTCCTCATGGACAACGCCTACCAGCCGCCGCTCGTGGCGCGCATTGGCGTGAAGTTCCTGTTCTAGTCCGCTCTGCCGCCGGGCTCTCGACGGCCCGGCGGCATTCAACTATCGTCAGCCCCGCGGGCCCCACCAGGGCTCGCGGGTTTTTTCTTGGAGTCATCATGCGCCGCCTGATTGCCCTCGCCCTTGCGTGTCTGATCATGGCTCCGGCGGCCTCCGCCCAGTCCTTCTCACCAGGGGACCGCGAGCAGTCGCGCGCGCAGAACCGACTGGGCTGGGAACAGATGCGCGGCGAGTCCTACGAGCAGGCCGTCAAGCACTTCCAGAAAGCCATCGCGATCGATGCTGAATTCGAGATGCCTTTCTACGGATTGGGCCGCGCGCACATGGCGCTCAAGCAGTACGTATCGGCCATCTCCGCGCTGACGCGATGCCGGGATCTGTATCGCGCGCTAGTGGGTCGTCAGTTCTCGAACCAACAGGAAGCCCAGCGCTATCGCACCAACCGCATCACCGAGATCGACGAAATGATCCGGCAGGTGCAATCGGGTCCGCAGACCATTCAGGCGCAAGACCAGCTGCGGCAACTCCAGGAACAGAGGCGCCAGATGCAAGACATCATCGCGCGCGGCAACCATGTGACGATCGATGCGGCGATCCCGGCATGGGTGTCGTTGTCGCTCGGCAGCGCCTACTTCCGGTCCGGCCAGTTGGCGGATGCCGAACGGGAGTACAAGGCGACACTCGAGGCCGACAAACGGTCGGGTGAGGCCCACAATAATCTCGCCGTCGTCTACCTCGAGACCGGACGGATAGCCGAAGCTGAAGCGTCTCTCAAGGACGCCAAAAAGGCTGGCTTCAGGGTCAACCCCCAGCTTGAGCAGGCGATCAAGAAGGGCCAGTAGTCCGTTCAGTCAATCTGCGCGCGCTGCAGCTTGCCGCTGAAATCGACGTAGATCGACTTCCACTCGGAAAACACATCGAGCGACGCGAGGCCGGCTTCGCGATGGCCGTTGCCGGTGGCCTTGGTGCCGCCGAACGGCAGATGCACCTCGGCGCCGATCGTCGGCGCGTTCACATAGAAGATTCCCGTGTAGAGGTCGCGCATGGCCTGGAACGCGCGGTTGATGTCCTGCGTGTAGATCGACGCCGATAATCCGTAGACCACGTCGTTGCCGATCGAGACGGCCTCATCGAGCGAGGCGCATTTGATCACCGACACCACCGGCCCGAAGATTTCCTCGCGCGCGATCCGCATTGAACGGGTGACGCCGGTGAAGATGGTCGGCTCGTGGAAGAAGCCGTTGGCGTGGGCCGCACCGGTCAGCCGGCGGCCACCGCAGGCCACGGTGGCGCCTTCCTGTTTGCCGATCTCGACGTAGCCCATCACCTTTTCCAGCTGCTTCTCACTGATCGATGGCCCCACCTGCATCTGTGGATCCAGGCCGTCGCCCACGCGCAGCGCCTTCGCCCGCTCGATAAACTGCTCGACGAACCGGTCGTGCACTTTTTCGTGGATGATCACGCGGCTGGCGGCCGTGCAGCGCTGCCCGGTGGTGCCGAAGCCGCCCCACAAGCAGCCCTCCAGTGCCAACTCGAGGACGGCATCATCCAGGATCATGATGGCGTTCTTGCCGCCCATCTCGAGGTGCACCTTCTTGAAGTGCGGGGCGCAATTCTGGTTCACGAGCTTGCCCACCGCGGTGGAACCGGTGAACGACACCACGGAGACATCAGGGTGCGTCGTGAGCGTCTCGCCCACCGCCGGCCCGCCCGTGACCATGTTGACGACCCCGGGCGGCACACCAGCTTCCTCGAGCACCTTGACAAAGTGCAGCGCTGAGAGCGGCGTCAGTTCAGACGGCTTCAGTACCACCGTGTTGCCGCACACCAGCGCCGGGATGATCTTCCACGACGGAATGGCCATGGGGAAATTCCACGGCGTGATCAAGGCGCACACCCCCACCGGCTGCCGGATCGACATCGCGAACTTGTCGCGCAGTTCCGACGGCGCGGTCTGGCCATGCAGGCGGCGGCCCTCGCCAGCCAGGAAGTAGGTCATGTCGATCGCTTCCTGCACGTCGCCGCGGGTCTCGTCGAGCACCTTGCCCATTTCGCGGGTCATGTCGCGCGCGAAGGTTTCCTTGCGATCGGCGATGATCTGCGCGGCCTTGAAGAGGATTTCCGCGCGCTTGGGCGCCGGCACCAGGCGCCACGAATCGAAGGCTCGGCGCGCCGCCGCGACCGCCCGCGCGGCATCGTCCGCCGATGAGTCGGGAAAGGTGCCAATGAGGTCCGCGGTGTTGGCGGGGTTGCGGTTCTCGATGGTGCGGCCCGACTGCGCGGGCACCCACTGGCCATCGATGTAGTTGAGATAGGTCATGGACGGATCATATCTGGGCTTGGGGCTTGGGGATCGGGGATCGGGGATCAGGGACTGCGCTGACACTGATTGACTGCGCCAGTGACGAGCTATGTCACTTTTTCGCCGCAGCACACGTCTATTTCCGTCGGAAACCCGCCGAATTTGTCTGGCGCGGTTCTTGAAGTTCATAACGGCAGAGGGAGACTCAGATGAGACCCGTCCAGACCCAGGTCGAAAGCAGCGCAATGCCGCGAGCCCTGATTGTTGGCGCGGGTCCGGAGGCACTCATCGGCATCGAGCCGATGCTCGGGACCAATCGCTTCCGCGTGGACTTTCTCGACAAGCACGACACCCCGTACACGGCCATCCGCCTGTTGCGGCCTGATTTGGTGGTGTTATGTTTCGCACCGGATGACGATGAGGCGTGCCAGGTGTTGCAGATGCTGCAGCTCGATCCGGCCACCCGCCGGCTGCCGATCTCACCTACGTCAACGGCGAAGCCTGCGCTATAATTTCGAGCCAATGGCCTCGGACAACAAACGGGATTCCGAGCGCGTCGAACTCCTGGGGGCGTTACACGGCGAGGTAATGGTGTTCCAGCCGACCGCCGTGCGCCAAATGAGCCACGGCGGCATGCAGGTGGAGACCGCGTTCCCCTTGCAGCTGGATTCGCTTCACGAATTTCGCCTCACGCTTGGTGACCGCTCGGTCGTCGTGAAGGGCCGCGTGGCACACTCGCGCATCAGTGACGTCGACCAGGACGTGATCACCTATCGCACCGGCGTGGAGTTTATCGAGTTGTCAGATCGGGTGGCCGCCGCGATCGCCCTGTTCGTCGACGAACTCGCGAAATAAGAGTTAAGGGTCCCAGGTCTTAGGTCTTAAGACCGCCCAAGGTATTCGAGATAATCGCCTGAGATGATGCGCTGCGCACGTCCGAGTGGCGCGTTGTAGAAGTAGGCCCACGCCTGCTCCGCGCGGCCGTCCTCGAGCGTCACGTCGCTCAGGATGCGTGTGTAGAGGCTGCGGTCGGGCTCGTTCGGCCGGTACCCTTCAATCTCGTCGAGCGCGGCCAGCACCGACGCGGTGTCATCGGTCTCGTAGACCTCGCCCCAGACCACACTGTCGTCGTCGGTCGGTACGGCCGCCGGGTAGATGCCTAAATCAAAGAGCGCGGCCCTGATCGAGCCGCGCCCGGTGAAATTGAGCTTGGGGGTGATGCGCTGACGCCCCGGCCGGTTGAACGGCGACATCAGCGTTCCGTAGAAGAAGACGTGGACAGGCACGTCCGCGCATCTTACATTCCCTTACGGCCCTTGGCGAGGCCCTCGAGCACGTCGAGCACTTCAGAGGGCACCGAGAACGAGAGCGCCACGTTCTTGCCGTCGCCCGACAGAATCAGCGAGTCGGCCAGCTGCTGCATGCCGGGCTTGCTGCCCGCCTGCATCTTGGCCAGGGCCAGCAGGCCCTTGAGCACGTCGCGCATGTTTTGAGCCGACGCTTCGTCCTTGGTCTCGGCCTTCAGCACGCCGCTCACGCCACCGTTGATGTGGCCGGCCGCCGAGAACCGGGTGATCGCCGGCATTTGTGACGCGATTTCGGTGGGCAGCCCGGTCTGGCCGGCAATGGCGTCGAAGCGGCCCACGGCCCACGCGTTGGCGTTGTCGAGCTCGCTGACGAGGCGCATCATCTCGACGTTCGACACCACGTTACGGTTCTCGCGGCGGGCATCGATCGAGGCCTTCACAGCGGTTACGCTGCCAAACGCGATCAGGTCGGCTTCAACAAAGCCCACGGCCATGTCCTCGTGCTTCGAGGGACCGATGGAGTCGGTGTCGTGATGAGTGATCAGGCGCTTGCCCTGGTAATCGGCAATGGTCGCGCCGTGTTCGAGGGCGAGAGCTTCGAGGCGGGCGGCCTGGAAGCGGCCACGTGCCAGGATGAGGAAGGCGCCTTCCGGGTTGGTGGCGATGTTACCCTTCGGCATCATGGCCGCGACCACGGTGTCGATGTCTTGTTCGAAGTTGAGGCCGGTTTTCTCCTCGAAGTCGTTCTTGTGTTCCTGAGAGGGTTCCATCTCCTGAAACCGCTTGCGGAGCTGGGAGTTCATTACGTCTCGCACGTTGGCGTAGGCGACGACCGCCGCATCGGCCGGCACGTACTCGAGTTCCTCTGGACCAGCGGCACTCGAGAACACCGACACCGGAAAGCCCATGTAGGAGGCCACGATGCCCGTCCCCAGGCCAACCACCAGAATCGCTCCCGTTACCGCCACGAAGTATCGCGTTCTGTTCGACATGCGGGTCTCCTGTCTGAGTATACGAAGTCGCCGGGGGGGCGGTTCCGTCGGCGCCGGTTTTTTAAGGGGCCGACGCCCTGCGCGAGCGGCGCGGCCGGTTACGGCCGAGTCGCGAGTCGAAGGGCTACTGCTCCAGCACGTATTCCTTCCGTTCGACCACTCGGGTCGCCAGATAGAGAAATACGCCCAAATACGCAAAAAGCCAGGCCAAACAGACGGCCACGGGCGGATTTTCCCTGAACATCCCTTGAAGCATGCTGGCCACCCCGTCCGCAGGCATGGCGTGGGGCACCAGGGCCTGCAAGTAATAGGCGATGGTGAATTGCTTGAGGTAGCCAGGCAGGGCCATGACCACCTGCTCCCAGCCAAAGGCGAACAGCAGGCCAATGACCAGGGGGCGCTTGAAAAAGGCACCGACGAACGCAAAGACGGCCCCGTAAACCGCCAGCCCGAGGCCAAGCAGGCCCAGGTCGATCACGAGGGAACCGAACGTTTCCGGCAACGCCGAGAACGGCACCAGCAGGAAGTAGACAATCATCACCGACGGCAGCACCACGAGCATCGTGCAAGCCAGGTAGGCCAGATATTTGCCGACCAGCACCGCGCCGCGCGGGATGGGGCGTGTAAACACGTAGGTGATCGTCTTGTCTTCCACTTCGTCCGCCATCAACGCCGTGCCGTAGAACACCCCGAGCACGGGGACGATGAAGCGGAGGAAGAGCATCCAGATCATCACGCCGAAGATGCCGAAGCCGGCAACGGGTTGGCGGTTGACGCGCAGCGCCGACATGCCGAAGAGCTCGACGACCTTGACGATCACCGCCAGCAGCACCGGGCCGCCGACCACCAGCGCCATGAAGATGGTGCGGCGCGACCACAGCATCTCGCCGAGCGACAGGTCGAACACCCGCCGCGAGGCGTTCCAGAAACTCATGTGGCGATGTTTGGGCAACCCTGAAGGGTTGCCGCCACCGTGAACGATTCCGGCTGAATCTGCGGCTGAATCTGCGGCTGCCCTCATCGGCGTCGAATCTGCGGCCGTCATTGCTTCACCAGGTACTTGAAGACCGCCTGCAGGTTGTCGTCGGGCGACTGCACCTCGTCGATGCGGCCGGCTTCGCCCGAGGCAGCCAATTCGGTGAGTCGCGCGTAAAAGCTGTCGGGCTTCGAGGTTTCCACGATCACCGCGCCCGGCTCGAACTTCATGCTGAGCACATCGTCTTCGGCCATGAACCGGCGCGCCAGGGCGCGCGGGTCGGCGCCGCGCACGAACACGGTGTGCGGGTGCGTATCGATCAGGTCGCGGATCTGGTGGACGTTGCCCTCGGCGAGAATGCGGCCGTTGTTGATCAGCAGAATGTTCGAGGTCATCGACTCGATCTCGTGCAGGATGTGGCTGGAGACGATGATGTGCTTGCCGGCACGCGCCCAGTCCTTGATCAGGCGGATGGTTTTGCGCCGCATCAACGGGTCCATGCCGGTCAGCGGTTCATCGAGGATCAGCAGATCAGGATCGTGGACGAGCGCCTGGGCGAGCTTGACGCGCTGGCGCATGCCCTTGCTGTAGGCGCCGATTTTCTTGCCGGCCGCGTCGAGCAGGTCGACCTTGTCGAGTGCGCGCTTGGTGGCGGCCTCGGCCTCGGCGTCGCTGTAACCGTTGAGGCGGACCAGGGCGTTGACCCATTCGAAGCCGGTCATGCGGTCGTAGAACGCGTCCTGCTCCGGACAGAAGCCAATGCGCGCGTAAATATCGGGGTTACCCCAGATCGGCTCGCCGAGCACGCGAATGGTGCCCTGGCTCGGCTTGAGCTGCCCGGTCATCAACTTCATGAACGTGGACTTGCCGGCGCCGTTTGGGCCCAACAACCCGGTGATGCCGGGCGGAATGGACACCGTCACGTCGTTCAGGCCGCTGACCTGCCCGTACCACTTGGAGACGTGGTCGGCCTGGACGAGCGTGTTCGGGGTCGGAATCATGTGACGATCTCGACGCCGCGAACGCGGCGGCTCAAGATGTAGAGCGACGCGCCGATCAGGATCAGCACGGTGAGGCCGGCCACGCTCGGCGACAACTGGTACCGTGGCGGCAGCAGGAAGATGACGTCGCCGATCTGTTCGAGGGAGGCCGTCGGCGACAGCCACACGAAGCTGCTGCGTCCGGTGATGCCGCGCAGGGCGTTGAAGAGCGCCGTGGTGAAGAAGAACAAGCCGGCATACATCACCGCCACGAAGCGGCTGCTCTTCGACAGCGACGACAGCGCCAGCATGGTGGTTGACGCCAGCAGCACCTGCGCGAGTGAGAACAAGGTGATGGCCGGCAACAGGTACAAGTTGTTGCTCACAAACGTGAGACTGCCCGCAAACATCGCCTGCGTCAGCAGCAGCATCATGGCGGGCAGGAAGGTCACCGACACGAGGAACAGAAAGAGGATGGCGAGCTTGCCGGCGATGTACTCGGCGCTGGTCATGGGCTTCGATAAGTAGAGCTGCAGGGCGTTGGCCCGCCGGTCGTTGGCAATCAGGCCGGCGCCGACGTAGATGGTCACGAAGAACACGAACGCGCCCTGCTGGTCGAGGAACTCGCGGAACGTCTCTCCCTTGGGCGCCAGGAACGAGGCCTGCTGGAAATTCGCGGCCACGTAGATCTGCACGGCACGCACCACGAACGGCGCCCAGGCGAACAACATCAGCGCCAGGAACTGGCGCTTGGCGATGATGGTCATGACGCCGGCGCGGGTCATCACCTGCCAGGCGCGGCCAATGCCGGCACGGGTGCCCCCGTAGCGGCGATAGCCCTGGTCATGGATCGGCATCGGCTACTTCTCTCCCACGGCACGGGCAAACACGTCTTCGAGCGTCGGCACGCTCGGACGGACGTGGCGAACCTGCACCCGCTCGCGGGCCGCCAGGTCGAACAACACTTTCGGGTTGTCGCCGGCGGCGCCGGGAACGAACACCCGCATCACGTCTTCATCCGAATCATGCACCTCGTAGCCTTCGCTGCGCAGCACGCTGATGAACCGCGCCTCATCACCCTTGATCCGCAACTCGTAGACGCGGCCGGTCGTGCCTTTGAGCGCATCGATCGGCCCGTAGGTGGCGATCGTGCCCTTGTCCATCACGACGACGTGGTCGCAGGTGAACTCGACGTCGGGCAGCAGGTGCGACGACAGGATCAGGTTGACGTTCTTGTGGTGGGCGAGGTCGTGGATCAGCTCGAGCATCTCGTCGCGGCCCTTCGGATCCATGCCGTTGGTCGGCTCGTCCAGGAACAGCAGATCCGGGTCGTGGACGATCGCCTGGGCGAGCTTGATGCGCTGCTTCATGCCGGTCGAGTAGGTCTCGATGTTGCGATAGCGCGCTTCGCCAAGGCCGACGTAGTAGAGCACCTCGTGGGCGCGCTGCATGGCATCGGTCGCCGGCAGGCCCGACAGCTGGCCGCAGTAGGCGACAAACGACACCGCGTTCATGCCGGGGATGTGGGAGTCGCTCTCGGGCATGTAGCCAATGCGCTCGCGAATCTCGAGCGGCGAGGTGGCGACATCCAGGTCGATGACCTTGATGCTCCCCTTGTCTGGCTTGATGAAGCCAAGCAGGGATTTGAGGAGCGTGCTCTTGCCGGCCCCGTTCGGCCCGAGCAAGCCGACCGCGCCCGCGGGAAACACGGCCGTGACGTCGTTCAGCGCCCAGTTCTTACCGAAGCGAACGCTCAGGTTCTGGCACTGGACCACCGGTCCGGCAAACCGCGGAGCGTCGAGCGGATGGGCCGGCGCTTCACCCAATTGCGTCATCTAACGTTGAGTATACGGAAACCTGCGACCCCGCGTTCGACCCAATCGGCCGTTCCCTCTACCGGGGGAAAAGGCTGCGGCCTTTCTGCTTCTGTTAGAATCCGACCATGCGGACTGCCGCGCTGCTCAGCGCCGAAGACTTCGAATTGGTCGCCCAGGTCATGGGGCCGTGCGAACTGGTGAGAGGAGAGGTCGTTCCAATCTCACCAGGGGGAATTCTGCACAGCCAGGTCACCATGAACGCCGCCC
>SHUG01000120.1 GCA_009694735.1 Acidobacteriota bacterium
GAAATCTCCACCATCATTCGGGCCGGACGATCGACGGCGCTCCACAGCATCGCGCGAGTCGGCGTGACATCGCCCACTTGCACCCCACCGGGCATCACCGGGGCGGCCGACTCCTGCAGCACGCGGCTCATCACTGCCGGCGCGGCGAAGAAGCCCGAGGCCGTGGTCTGCAGAAACACACGCCGGTTCATCCCATGATGATAAGTGCGCCAACCCGTTTACATTGCCTGGGCTTTGCAATAAAATCCGCCCTGTTTAATCGTGGCTTCGTGGGCGTCTTGTCCATCCGTTGAGTAAGTGCATCGCGAAAGGAATATTGCCATGCGTTGTAAGACTCTGGCGAGTTGGGCGTTGGGCTTGTGCCTGGCACTGTCCGCGTTGCCCGCGTGGGCGCAGACGGGCGGCGGGGCGCTTCGTGGTTACGTGAAGGACGAATCGGGTGCGGTGTTGCCGGGGGTCACCGTCACGGCTACCAGTCCCGAGTTGCTGACACCGAGCGTGGTCGTCGCCGACCAAGCCGGCCTCTACCGCCTCAACAACCTGCCGCCCGGCGTCTACGTCGTCCAGGCCGAGCTGGCCGGCTTCGCGACGCAACGGCGCGAGGGGATCCTGGTGCGGGCGGGCCAGACCTTCACGATCGACATCCAGCTGAACCTCAGCACGCTGGCCGAAACGATTACGGTCACGGGCGACTCGCCGATGATCGAGTCCAGCAAGCCGACCACGTCGATCACGCTCGACCGCGATCTGATGCGGGCGGCGCCGATCACGTCGCGGCGCCTGTTCAGCGACGCGCTGGACCTAGCGCCCGGCATCTCGTCGCGCAACGTGGACGACGGGGTGGGACGGCGGGCGTACTACTTCAAGGGCGCGGTGATCTTCTCGCACGTCTTCACCCTGGAAGGCGCGCCGGCTGGCTCGTTCCTCGACTCGTCCGCCCACTCGATCGGCATTGGCGGCGACACGGTGCAGGACTCGGAGCTGAAGCTGAGCGGCGTCGACGCGGCCGCCCCGACGGGAACCGGTGTGGTGATGAACGTGGTCGCGCCGCGCGGTGGTAATCAGTTCAAGGGCGCCGCGGTGTACGACTACCAGAAGGTCGAGTGGAACAGCGATAACACCAAGGGCGGCAGCGCCCCGGGCGGCCTGCCGACCGCACAGTCGGTGAACCAGTTCGACTTCTCGCTCGGCGGTCCCGTTATGAAGGACAAGATCTGGTTCTTCGGCTCGTTCCGCCGCGCCGACCTCACCAACGGCATCAGCCGTTCGGCGTTCAATGTCCAGAACGTGCAGGCGAACGACCCGAACTTCCAGAACTTCGACAACTTCATGGAGAGCAACCAGCCCTTCGTGAAGGTGACGGCACAGTTGAACTCCGCACACGAGATAACCGGGTTCTTCCAGAACGACCGGTCGCGCTACTCGAGCAACCGCGAGCTGGATAACACGCCCTACCTCTTCAACTCCACGGGTGGTGGCCTGTACCACGGCCGCGTCAGCTCGGTGTGGACGAACCAGCTGACCACCTCCTTTGCGATCAACTATAACGACAAGCGGGGCAACGACGCCGACACGTATGCCGACTTCGACGTCACTGGTCCGCAACGCCAGGTGCATCAGGATGCGTTCACCAACGCCGGCATCCAGGCCGGCACCGGCGCCCTAGCGCGGCTGGACAATCCGGATGCGATCAGTCTGTCCAATGCCCACATGACGCTGTTCCGTGGTGACATCACCTACTACAAGACGGGATGGGCCGGCGGGCACGAATTCAAGGTGGGCATCTGGGCGGCGCCGACGATGGTCCGCGAAACGACGACGCAGTACCCCAACAACGGCTTCGTGCTGCAGGAAGACCGCTACCGGGACGCGGCCAATCCGTCGGCCGGCTATGCCCCCTTCCACCTGCGCTACCGCACGCCGAACCTGGTGCCGACCATCCATGAGCGGGATCGCGACATCGCGTTCTATGTGCAGGACTCGTGGACGCCGACGCCGCGGCTCACGGCAAACGTCGGCTTGCGAGTGGACTTCATCAAGCGACACGATGAGCTGCTCAACATCGATCGGCAGAAGAGCACGGCGGTGCAGCCGCGCGTGGGCGTGTCGTACCTGCTGACGGAAGACGCCCGCAACGTCGTCCGTGCCAGCTACGGACGCCTCTACGAGCAGGTCAACGGACGCGACTACATCGTCACGTTCGGCACGCTGGGAGCGGTCGAGACAACCGACATCTACATCGACAAGGCGGGGAACCGCACGTCGGTGGTGACACCGCCCACCCGCGGCGTCGATCCGAACCTGCTATTCGACAAGAACCTCCACCAGCCCTTCGTCGATGAGGTCTCAATGGGCTACAGCCGCCAGCTGCGTGGCCAGATGAGCATCGGCGTGGCGGTCACGCGGCGCCAATACAGCGACAACTTCGCCGAGGTCGACATCAACGGCATCTACCCGTCGGCCGCCGGGCAGCCTTTCGGCGGGTTTGGCCGGGTCGATCCCAACCAGGGCCTCATCCTCCAGGAAACCAACGCGACCTGGACCCAGGTGATCGTCAACGCTGTGGAGGCCACGTTCGCCAAGAACATGTCCAACAACTTCCAGCTGATCGCCAGCGTCACGCGCCAATGGCAAAACCTGGAAGGCACCTGGAACCCGACCGACCCGGCGCGCTTTGTGCAGCCGGACGCCTACGACAACAATCGCGACTTGTCGCAGCAACTGTTCGGCAATGGCGACGACAACACGCTGAATGGTGGCGGGCGTGAGTCGGGCGCGGCCTATCGGCCGTTCTCGGTTCGCATCGGTGGGCAGTGGAACGCGCCGTGGGGCCTCAGCGTGGGTGGCAGCTACGTGATTCAGGCGGGCGGCTATGTCGGACCGTTGCTGGTCCAGCTGGCGGCCACCGACCCGCAGGTCACGCGGTTCGGCCCGTCGACGGTGCGCCTGGCGGACGGACGAACGCAGCCCAATCCGCTGGCCACCCGCCTGCGCTTCCAGGGCCCGACCCGCAGTGACGGCCAGATCCGCAACGACGACGCGAAATACATGCAGTTGAAGATTGGCCGCGTCTTCAAGTTCGGCTCACGGTCGTTCGAGCCGTCGGTCAACCTCTTCAACGCGTTCAACACCGGGGCCAACACCCAGTGGAACGTCGGCGCCAACCAGGTGTACAGCCCGAATTACCTGGCGCGCTTCAACCGTCATCCGCCGCGCTCGGTGCAGTTGTCGTTTGCGGTGAAGTTCTAGTCTGGGGCGGTACTAACCGCCAGAAAGCGAAGACCTCGAAGCGGCGATCCTCACGGGTCGCCGCTTCGTGTGTCTACGGCCGGCTTGTCAGCCAGCCAGCCTTCGTGGTTCAGTGTGCGGGTGGGCCGCGCCCGTGCCGACCGATCATCGACAGCCGCTCCGGCGGGGCCCCCGCCTCGTCCCGGCAGGTGGCGGCGCGGGCTGATCGCGCTCGCCGCATCAGCGGCGGCCTTCGTGCTGGGCGGGATGGTCTGGCTCCCGCGCTCGCGTCAGCTGGCGATACTCCCACCGGCGACGCCGGACGTGCTGCTCATCACCCTCGACACCACGCGCGCGGATCGCCTGGGGAGCTATGGGTACGCGGGAGCCGCCACCCCGAACCTCGATCGCCTCGCGGCCGATGGCGTGCGGTTCGAGCGGGCGTTGTCGCCCGTGCCGCTCACGCTGCCGGCGCATGCCAGCCTGCTGACCGGGCGCCAGCCGTTCACGCACGGTGTGCGCAACAACGGCCACTTCGTGCTGCTGGCCGAGGTGCCCACGCTGGCTGCAGTCCTTGCCGCGCGTGGGTATGACACGGCCGCGTTCGTGAGCTCGTTCGTGCTCGATCGCCAGTTCGGCCTCGCGCGAGGTTTCGCGCATTACGACGATCGGCTCGACGAAGCGCCGCCTGGCCCAGCCGCATCACTGGAACTCGAGCGCCGCGGCGATCACACCGTCGCCGCCGCGCGGGCGTGGCTGGCTGGAGCTCCGCGGCAGGGCTCGACCCGCCCATACTTCCTGTGGGTGCATCTCTACGGCGCGCATGACCCGTACCTGCCGCCATCGCCGTTTCGCGAACGGTTCTCGGACCGTCTCTACGACGGCGAGATTGCGTTTAATGATGCGTTGGTGGGCGAGTTGCTGGACGCCACTGGCTATGGCGCCGCCGACGGCCCGCTCGTCGTCGTGGCCGGTGACCACGGCGAGAGCCTGGGCGAGCACGGCGAGAGCACGCACGGGTTGTTCGTCTACGACGCGACCCTGCGGGTGCCGCTGACCGTGGCGTGGCCGGGCGTCGTGGCGCCGGCGGTGGCGACGCCAGCGGTCGGGCTTGTCGACGTGGCGCCGACGATCCTGGACCTGGCAGGCGCCGGCGCCCTCGCTGGAGCCGAGGGTCAGAGCCTGCGCGCGGTGATGCGCGGCGGCTCGATGGACGGGTCCCCTGCTGTTTACGCTGAGACATACTTTCCTCAGTTCTTCATGCAGTGGGCGCCGCTACGGGCGATCGAAGCCGGCCGCTGGAAATACATCGATGCACCCGAGCCGGAGCTCTACGACCTGCGCGGCGATCCTGCGGAGCAGACCAACCTCGTGGCGCGCGAACCGGCGCGCGTGGCCCGCCTGAAGCGCGTGCTCGACGGACTGACCGGTGCGGGCGCCGGGCGCCGGGCATCAACGCCGCTGACCGCCGAGGCGCGGGAGCGCCTGGCCTCGCTCGGCTACCTGAGCGCGGCAGCACCGTCATTGCTGCCGACGGGCGGCGCGAGGCTGCCGGATCCCAAGCGGATGGTGGGGCTCTTCGAGCAACTGCTCGACGGCAACCGGGCGCTGGCCCGCGGCGACGCTGCTGAGGCCGCGCGCATCGCCCGGGCGGTGCTCGCGAAGGACGGCACCAACGCGTTTGCGCGATTGTTAGTGGGGCGCGCCGCGCTCGGGGCGGGCCGTCACCGCGAGGCGATTGCCGCGTTCAAGATCTACCTGGCGCAGGTGCCGGGAAGTGCGGATGCGCACCACTGGATCGCCCTGGCGGCCTTGCGGATGGGCGACCGCATTCAGGCCCTGGCGGAAGAAGAGGCCGCGTTGGCGATCGACCCTCGGCACACGGCCGCCGTGTCGCTCAAGGCCGGGCTGCTGTTCTCGAGCGGTCGTCAGGACGAGGGCCTGCAGGTACTGCGGGCCGCCGTCGAGCGAGACACCACGAACCCAGCGCTGAGGACCGAGCTGGCCGACCTGTTGACTGACGCCGGTCGCTATGGCGATGCGGAAGGGGAGTATCGACGTGTCCTTGCCACTCGCCCTCACGACGGCCGCGCGTTGCTGGGGTTGGGACTGGTGCTGAGCGCAACGGGTCGTGCGGAGGCGGCGAGCGAGCCGCTCAACCAAGCCGTCGACGCGGACCCCAGGAACGACGAGGCCCGCTTCGCGCGTGCCGAGGTGTCCGAACGCCTGGGTCGGATCGTGGCGGCGCGCTCGGACTACGACTGGGTGGCGACCAACTCCGATCGACCCGATCTCAGGCGCGCCGCGGCAGCCAGGCGCGATGGCCTCAGGGAAAAGTGACCCACCTCATCCCCATGGCACCTTCTTCGTGATCTGTCTAGCGTTCTGCCGACGGAGCGCGGCTCATCAGCGTTAGATCTGAGAACGGGCGTTACGTTGACTGAGACCCCGCTAATGTTTCCGATCGTCCCGGCACGACTTACGCGACGCCGCCGAATCGAGTCAACTGATCGCGAATCAGTCAATCACGAAACAGTCGCTCAATCAGTCGCTTGACAGTCGGCAATGCCACCTTGCCACCCCCGCCCCTCTCCAACCCTCAAGGCACCTTCGTCGTGATCTGCCCGGCGTTCTGCCGCCGGAGCATGTCGTTGAAAGTGGCGACGTCTTTCTCGATCAGCGTGCCGAGCGTGCTCGCGTGGCCCTGCAGGCGGTCCTGTAGCAGCTTCGCCGTTTCCAGGTGCTGGTTCGTGGGTCGGAAGTCGCTCCCCGACACGCCGTTGGCCAGGTAGTTGAGTCGCGACAGCAACTGCGCGGCATAGCGGACGCCGTCCTGGCCGCCTGTGATGCGCAGCTCGATCAGGTTCATCTCGAGATCGCTGAGCCTGGTGTTCAGCTCGGTGGCCGCCCGTCGCAGCTCACTGTCCGCGGTCGACTTGATGATCGTCTGCACCTGGGCGCGGACGTACTCCAGCTGGTTGATGGCGTCGACCGCCGTGTTCATGCCGGTACGCAGATCGCCCAGGACCTGCATCTGCGTCTGGATGTCGGCCTCGGTTCCACCCGAATGCGGATCCTTGCGGACCGTCAGCGGCTGCGTGAAGTCGCGTCCGCCGATCGTCAGCTTCACCGAGTAGGTGCCCGGGGGCGCCAGGATCGACAACTGGCCGGCACCACCGGCCGCCGGCCGCGTGCCATCCGGCCCGAGCGGCAGGTCGTGCCCGTAGATCGGGTTGGTGCGCAGCCGCACCTCCTTCGTGGGCGTCTGCCGCAGATCCCAGGTGACACGGTTCAAGCCCGACCCGCCCGGCACGCTCATCGTGTGGATCACCTCGCCGCGGCTGTTGCTGATCGCCAGCGTGCCGGCCGGCACCGTCTGCTTCACGTAGTAATTGATCGACGCCCCGTACTGCGGGTTCTCACCCACGGTCGGATCGTCGTACGGGGTCGAGGGCGCGGTGATGCCGCGGAAGCGATAGGCCGCGCGCAGCGGGAACAGGTGCGCATCGGCGCTCAGCACCTCGGGTGTCATGGCCCGGAGCGGCGTGATGTCGTCCAGAATCCAGAAGCCGCGACCGTAGGTGGAGATCACCAGGTCGTTGAAGTGCTCCTGCACGACGATGCCCGACACCGGCGCGTGTGGCAGGTCGTTCTGCAGCGGCTGCCAGGTGTCGCCGGCATCGAACGACAGGTAGATCGCGTTCTCCGTCCCCAGGTACAGCATCCCGCGGCGCACGGGATCCTCGTAGATCACCTTCGCGTAGCTCAGCATGCTCTTCGGGACGCCGTTGGTGATCATCTTCCACGTCTGCCCGTAGTCGGTGGTCCGGTAGACGAACGGGTCGCGGTTGTTCACCTGGTGGCCGTCCACGGTCAGGTAGGCCGTGCCGCTGTCGTAGCGCGACGGGGCGATGCTGCGGACCGAGCCCCACGGCGGCAGACCGGGGAGGTTCTTGGTGACGTTGGTCCATGTCTTCCCGTTGTCGCGGGTGAGCTGCACCTGTCCATCGTTGGTGCCGGCCCAGAGGAGCCCGCGCTCACGGGTAGACTCGGCGATGCCATAGACCACGCCCGCGTACTCGACGCCGATGTTGTCGGGCGTCAGGCCGCCGGAGCTGCCCATCCGCGATCGGTCGTTCAGCGTCAGGTCCGGGCTGATCACCTCCCAGCTCTGTCCGCCGTTGGTCGTGCGGTGAATGTGTTGGCTGCCGACATAGATGGTGTTGTGATCGTGCGGCGAGATGTGGAGCGGCGCGTCCCACACGAACCGGTAGCGCACGCCCGCGGCCGGGCCGTTCGACTGGTCGGGCCACACCTCGACGTTGCGGAACTGCCGGCGGTTCTGCTCGTAGCGCACGACGATGCCGCCGACCATGCCCGAGCCGGACGCCGTGGACCAGATGACGTTCGAGTCGGTGGGGTCGGGCGTGGCCCAGCCGCTCTCGCCGCCGCCCACCGCGTTCCACATCGCCCGCGGAATGCCGGGATCGCCGCCGAAGCCGCCTTGCAGCCGGCTGTTGCTCGGCCCTCGGTAGGTGGGCTCGTCCTGCTTGTTGCCCAGCACGTTGTAGGGAATCTCGTTGTCCACCGTCACGTGGTAGATCTGCGCGTTCTTCAGGCGCTGGCGGTACCACGTCTTGCCGCGGTTGATCGTGATCGACAGCCCCTGGTCGTGGGCGACGATCTGGCGGTTCGCGTTCGTCGGGTCAATCCAGATGTCGTGGTGGTCGCCGCCCGGCGCCTCGGGACGCTGCAGCACGGTAAGCGTGCGTCCGCCGTCGATCGATCGCGAGTAGGACGCCGTCAGGAAGTAGGCCTCGTTCTCGTTGTCGGGCGCCACCGCCATCCGCGAGTAGTAGTGCGCGCGGCCCATCGCGTTGTGGTCGTAGCTCACCACCTGCCACGTGTCGCCACCGTTCTCGGATCGGAACACCTGGCCGCTCTCGGTGGGTTCTCCCTTCCAGGGGACGCCGTCACCGGTCTCGATCAGCGCGAAGACGCGGTTGGGATTTGACGCCGCGATCGCCACCGCCACCTTGCCCACGGGTTTGGTCGGCAGCCCGCGGCCCTGCAGCCGCGTCCACGTCACCCCGCCGTCGCGCGACATGAACAGGCCGCCGGGTCCGCCGCTCTCGCGGCCCCAGGTGCGGATCTCCAGGGTCCACATCCCGGCAAACAGAATCCGCGGGTTCGTCGGATCCATTGCGATGTCCGAGCACCCGGTGTTCTCGTCGACGAACAGCGTCTTGGTCCACGTGCGGCCGCCGTCGGTCGTGCGGAAGACGCCGCGTTCGGGCTGCGGCCCGTAGGCGTGTCCGAGCGCGCACACCAGCGCCGTGTCGGGATCTTTCGGGTGGACCACCAGCCGGGGGATGCGGCCGGTCTGTTCGAGGCCGAGCAGCGTCCACGTCTTGCCGGCATCGACCGAGCGATACACGCCCTGGCCGACCGAGATGTGGCTGCGGATCTTGCCCTCGCCGGTGCCCGCCCAGACGACATTGGGATCGGATTGAGCGACGGCGAGCGATCCGATCGATTGCACGGGTTGAGCGTCGAAGATCGACGCCCAGTTGACGCCCCCATCCGTCGTCTTCCAGATGCCGCCCGAGGCGGC
>SHUG01000008.1 GCA_009694735.1 Acidobacteriota bacterium
GGGCCGGTGCAGCGCCTGTCGGCGATTCCGGAAACCATCGCGTTGTTGATGAAGCTCGGCTCAAAAAACAACAACCGCTGCGTGACGTGCTAGTCCGGCTTCCACCTTCGCCAAGGCTACGGCGGACAGGAAAGCCGGACTCTACATTCAGATGTGGCGTCCGCCTTTAGGCGGACATCGAGAGGCTCTATGAAGCAGATGAACCGTCGTGAAGTGATGAAGACCGGGCTCGCGGCCGCGGCCCTTGGCGCGGCCAGCAATTTCGAATGGATCCTGCCGGCGCTGGCGCAAGGCGAAACGGTGATGCCGTTCACCGAGTTTCCGCCGACGTTCAATCCGGCCCCGGCGGTCGATCGGCGGTTGTTCGACACGCGCACGTTGAGCAGCGCCTTCACGCCGAAGGATCAGTTCTTCACCACGCAGCACTACGGCCACCCCGAAATCGATCAGGCCGCGTATCGCCTGAAGGTCGGCGGCCTCGTCAAGACACCGAAATCCCTGACGATTGACGAGCTGCGCAAGATGGGCAACACCGAGTTGATCGCGGGGTTCGAGTGTTCGGGCAACCGCCGTCCGGTGCAGGGCCTGGTTGGCAACGGCCGCTGGACCGGCGTGCCGCTCAAGACTGTTCTCGAGAGCGCCGGCCTCAATCCCGCCGCGCGCGAGATCGTCTTCTTCGGCGCCGATCGCGGCAAGGAATCGGTGAACTTCCGCGGCACCAACTTCGACGTCGAGCAGCAGTACGGCCGCAGCATCCAGCGCGATCGCGCGTTGTCACCCGAGCCGTTCCTGGCCTTCGCACTCAACGGCGAACCGCTGACCAAGCACCAGGGCGCGCCGCTGCGCTTGCTCATGCCGGGCTGGTACGGCGCTCCCAACGTCAAGTGGCTGTCGGAGATCGTCGCGCAGGCCGACCCGTATCTCGGCAAGTTCCAGGCGAACTGGTACCGCACGCTCAAGGGCGAGATGATCAACGGCGAGCTGAAGTGGGTCGAGAGCGCGATTACCCATCTGCAGCTCAAGTCGTTTGTCGCCCGCGTCACCAAGAACGGCAACGCCCACAAGATCACCACCATCGTGCTGAACGACGGGACGCCGATCAAGGCGGTCGAAGTGAAGGTGGATGACGGCCCGTGGCAGATGGCAACGGCCGACCCTTCGACCACCGCGAAGTACGGCTGGAAGCTCTACAACTACACCTGGAACGGCGCCACCGCCGGCGAACACACCGTGATGTCGCGTGTCACCGACGCCACCGGCAAGGTGCAGCCGACCGAGGCCGACCTCGCGAACAAGAAGACGTTCCTCGAGGACAACTCGCAGCATCCTCGCAAGGTGATGATCAGCTAGAACCTGACGGGATCCGGGATCCGGGAGCCGGACATCAAGGGACTAGGCGCTGATTCACGTTCGTCACGTTTTCTCGCCGTTCGCGATCTCGAAACCCCGTTCGCTACCTGCTGCAGGAGATGCCATGCTGTCTCTGAGGACTGCCGTTCTCGTTGTCGCGTCTCTGGTTGCCGCCACTCCGTCATGGGCTCAGTCCACCGCCGCGACCGTGTCGGTTCGGTCGTCGATGAGCAAAAGGCGGTCCTGCCTGGCGCCACCATCACCATCAGGAACATTGACAGTGGCCAGGTCCGGACGACGAGTGCCGATGCCACGGGCAACTATCGCTTGTTCGGCCTGCCGCCGGGGCGTTACGAGCTGATGGCTGAGTTGTCGGGGTTCAGGACCGCGGTGCGATCCGACATTACGCTGACGGTTGCGCAAGAGGCCCGGATCGTGATCGCCCTCCGCATCGGCACGCTCGAAGAAGCGATCACCGTGACGGCCGAGACCCCGGTGGTGGAAACGTCGCGATCGGCGCTCGGCACGACGATCACGACGGCGACGATCGAGGAGCTGCCGATTGCCGGCCGCAACTTCGCGACCTTGTCGCAGCTCACGCCTGGTGTGACGAGCACCGCCGGTGCCGGCATTTCTTCGTCTGGCCAGCTGACGCGGAACAGCACCTTCCTGATCGACGGACTGAGCAACGATGACGGTTCGGTGGCGGGCCAGCGCGGCGGCTTTTCGGTGGACGCGATCAAGGAATTCATTGTCGTCTCCAACAGTTCGGCGGCCGAGTACGGGCAGTCATCTGGCGTGATCGTCAGCGTGGTGACGCGGTCCGGCACGAACAACATCGATGGCCGCGGCTACTACTATCGGCGCGACGATTCGTGGGATGCCTCGACGGCCGCGTCGAAGCTGGTGTCGCCGACACCGCCGAAGTCCCGGCTCGAGCAGCAGATCGTCGGCGGGTTCCTGGGTGGCCCCATCCGCCAGAACCGTATGTTCTACTTCGCGTCGTACGAGTACACCGACCGTCTCACCGAGAACCTGGTGACGGCCCCGACCGCGCGCATCTATCTCCCGAACGACCCGATCGTCTTCGAGCAGCCGTTCACGAACCCGCAGTTCATCGGCAAGGTCGACCTCAACCTGTCATCGGCCAACACGCTGGCCGTGCGCTACCGCCTCGATACCGACACCATCATCGGCACGGGCATCGGCGGCACGGCGACGCGGGAACGAGGCCAGGATCGGAAGCGAAAAGACCAGGACTTCGCGCTGCACGACAACTGGGTGCTGGGCTCACGCGGCCTCAACGAGTTCCGGATGCAGGTGTCGCGCCGCTTCTTCAACTGGGACGTCTCTAACTACTGCCCCAAGTGCCCGACCACCAACCGCCCTGGTCTCGGCCTCGGCAAGGCCGCCAACATGCCGCAGGGCCGCACGGAAGATCGCTGGCAGTTTGCCGACTCGGTGAGTTGGATCGTGCCAGACAAATGGGGCGACCACTCGTTCAAAGCCGGCGTCGACGCCAGCTTCATCGATCTCTACTCCGAGTTTCACAATAACCTGGACGGGACCTTCACCTTCACGACCACGACACCGTTCAACCCGGCGGTGTCCGCCACCTATCCCACGCAGTACACGCGGAACGTGGGTGACCCGATCGTCACGCTCAACAACAACATCTACGCGTTCTTCGCGCAGGACCAGTGGAAGGCTCGGGACCGGCTGACCATCAACTACGGTGTGCGCTGGGACTACGAGGACGTGGCCGGCATCGATCAGGACAAAGACAACTTCGCGCCCAGGCTCGGCCTCGTCTGGGACGTCAACGGTTCCGGGCGGACGGTCTTGCGGGGCAATGCCGGCGTGTATTACGACCAGGTATTCCTGAACATTCCGCTCAACGCCGAAAATGCGAAGAAGTTCGTGACCACGCTCATTACCAACCCGGGGTATCCAGACCCGAATGGTCCAAACCCGAATCGAGTGAGCGGGCCGGTGACGCCGTCGCCGAGTACGGTGCGATTCGGCGACGGCAACCGCACGCCCTATACCCAGCAGTACACCATCGGTTTCCAGCGACAGATTGGTAACCGATTGTCGGTGGCCGCCGATCTGGTCAAGGCGCGGGGATATGGCTTGTTGCGGTCGATGGATTCCAACTATCCCGATCTGGACGACCCCGAGCGCCGCCGGCCCGATCCAAACTTCCAGCGCGTGACGGTGGTCGAGACCAAAGGCAACTCGTGGTACACCGGCCTGCAGGTCGGGATCGAGAAGCGGATGTCAGCCCGGCACAGCTACCAAATCGCGTATACCCTGTCGTCGACCGAACGCAACACCGAGGACTTCAACTTCTTCCCGGTCGATCAGCGCAACTACGATGGTGAGCGTGGACCCGCGTCGAACGACTCACAGCACCGGCTATCTGGCGCGTTGACCCTGTTCCTGCCCTGGGACATTCAGGCCAGTACGGTGATCGCGGCCCGTTCGAGTCTGCCGTACAACGAAACCACGGGCGCCGACGACAACCGCGACACCCAGTTCAACGATCGACCCGCGGGCGTCGGTCGCAATGCCAGGCTCGGCGCGCCGCTCTTTCAGGCCGACCTGCGGCTCACGAAGGGTTTCACGGTTCGAGGGGTCGGCCTCGATCTGATCGCCGAGGCCTTCAACATCACCAATCAGAAGAACTGGACCGGCTACGACGGCAACCAGCGATCGGCGACAGCGAACAAGCCGACCGGCGGCGAGATCACGCGGCAGGTACAGCTCGGGTTCCGGGTGGACTTCTAGGCCACAGATTCACACCGATTCACACAGATGGTCCGCCATCAGGCTGGAGCGCTGCTATCCCATGACCCGTTTTCCTGACCGACTTGTTCGCTCGTCGTGCCTGTCGGTTGTCGTTGTCGCCGCCCTGGTTCTCGGCGCCTGCACGCCGGCTCCGGCGCCCGAAGCGCAGAAGGCCGCCGCGGCCGGCACCGAGATCCTGTGGGACAAGTACGGCGTCCCGCACATCTTCGCGCCCGACCATCCGAGCCTGTTCCAAGCCTACGGCTACGCCCAGATGGAGGCCCACAGCGAGCTGCTGATTCGCCTCTATGCGCAGGCGCGCGGCCGTGGCGCCGAGTTCTACGGCGAGCAATATCTCGATTCCGACCGCTGGGTGCGCACCAACGGCCTGCCGGAGACGGCGAAGCAGTGGGCGGCGGGGCAGAGTCCGGAGTTTGCGCCGCTGATCGCCGCCTTCGCCAAGGGCTTGAACGCGTGGGCCGACGAGCACCAGGCCGAGATCAGCGCCGAGGCCAAGGGCGTGCTGCCGCTCACGGTCGAGGACGTCTACGCGCACGGCTTGCGCGTCATCCACTACGACTGGATCGTGAGCCCGCGCCGGCTCGAAGGCCGGCTGGCGCGCTGGGAACAGGACGTGCACGGCTCGAACGAATGGGCGATCGCCCCAGCCCGCTCGGCCACCGGTAAGGCGCTGCTGATGAGCAATTCGCACCTGCAGTGGGGCGACATCCACACCTACTTCGAGGTGCAACTCACCGCGCCGGGCGTTACCTCCTACGGTGCCGTGTGGGTCGGCTTCCCGGTGCTGCGCCAGTGCTTCACCGAGTACGTCGGCTGGACGCAGACCACCAACAACCCCTCGCAATCAGACCTCTACAAGCTGGTGCTGAAGGACGGCGGCTACCTGCTCGACGGCCAGGTCAAGCAGTTCGACACCCACACCGAGACCATCAAGGTGCGGCAGGCCGACGGCACGACGAAAGAGGAGATGCTGACCGTGCGGCGCAGCGAGCACGGGCCAGTCGTGGCGGAACGCGGCGGCGCGCCGATCGCGATGCGCGTGGCCGCCCTCGATCGCCCGAAGATGTTCGAGCAGTTCTGGCGCATGGGCCTGGCGAAGAACTTCACGGAGTGGGAGGCGGCGATGCGCATGCACCAGCTCCCGCTCTTCCACACGGCCTACGCCGACCGCGACGGCCACATCGCCTATGTCTACAACGCGACGCTGTGGAAGCACGCCACCGGCGACTACCGCTTCTGGCAGGGCGTCGTGCCTGGCGACAAGTCGGAGCTCATTGGCACCGAGATCGTGCCCTACGACGAGATTCCGAAGGTCATCGACCCACCGCAGGGCTGGGTGCAGAACTCGAACGACATGCCGTGGACGTCCACGTACCCGATGACACTCGATCCGGCGAAGTTCGCCGCCGGCTTCGCCGCGCCGCAGGGCATCACGCAGCGCGCGCAGCGCGGCATCCGTATTCTCAGCACGGCGCCCGAGAAGATGACCTTCGAGAACATCAAGTCGTGGAAGCTCTCGACGCGGGTCGAGACGGCGGACCAGTTCGTGGACGACCTCGTGGCCACGGCCAAGGCCCGCGGCACCGCGCGGGCCAAGCGCGCCGCCGACGTGCTGGCCACGTGGGACCGTCAGGCCGAAGTGCACAGCGACGGCATGCTGCTGTTCTTCAAGTTCATGACGGCGGCCGGGCCGGCGTTCGGAGGCATCGGCGGCTTCAAGGTGCCCACCGACGACGCGCGTCCGCTCGACACGCCGCGCGGCTTCAAGGACCCGGCCAAGGCGATGGCGGCGCTCGACCAGGTGGCCGGCGAGGTGGAGAAGGAATACGGGTCGCTGTCGGTGAAGTGGGGCGATGTGATGCGCTTCCGCCGCGGCAACACCGACCTACCCGGCAACGGCGCGCCGTCGCAGCTCGGCGCCATCCGCACCATCGGCGTCAGCCCGTTCAAGGACGGCAAGGTCGAGGCCGTGCAGGGCGACACGTTCTACGCGGTCATCGAGTACTCGGTGCCGCAGCGCGCCGAGGTGCTGCTCACCTACGGCAACTGGTCGAAGCAGGGCTCCAGGCACATCGACGACCAACTGCTGCTGGCCTCGCGCAAGCAGATGCGGCCGATGTGGCGCACGAAGGTGGAGATCGAGGCGAACCTCGAGAGCCGCAAGGTGTTCTGAGGGGGTGGAGCTGACATGATAAGACTAATGGCGATGGGGATATTCGTGGTGGCGGCAGCCGGCGTGGCGGCGCAGCAGACCGGGTTCACCCGCACGATCTTGCAGCAGGTGGATTTGTCGGTCGCCGGCCGCGAGGCCGTCAGCGCGCGCGCCGAATTCGCGCCCGGCGGCACCGTGGGCCGGCACACGCACTTCGGCGAGGAAATCGGCTACGTCATCGACGGCACGATCAGCGTCGAGATCGACGGCGTGACCAAAGCGGTCAAGGCCGGCGAGGCGTTCGCCATTCCGGCCGGTACGCCGCACAACGCCACCAACGCCGGCTCGGACAAGGCGGCAATCCTGGCCACCTACATCGTCGAGAAGGGCAAGCCGCTCGCCACGCCCTTGAAGTAGGGTGGCAACGAACGGCTCGATCGGGTATCTCGCGGCGTCGTGGCGTACGATGGCCAGGGCGTTCATCGCACCGGCACCGACGTCGACAACCGGTCGGCCGCGTGGCTTCTCGACCAGGTGAAACAAATCGGCGTCGATGGCGCGCCGACCTGCGCAGCGGCCCTTTTGTGATCAGGGCCGACCAGGCGTTTCTCCAGACGCTAGGCCCGGCTTAGGCGCCTTCCCAAATACTTCGACAATCGTCGCCGTCACGGTGCCAGTGTTCTTAAACGTGTGCATCACGCCGCCCTTCAGCTCGACGACGTCGCCCGGCTTTACGTCGACGGGTGCTTGCCCTTCAATGGTCAGCACGAGCTGACCGGTCAGCAGCGTGAACACGTGGTAAGTGGCATCGGCGTGGTTGTGCATCCGGCGCACGGCGTTGGGCTCCGCCCAATCGCGCAGCACGCGAAAGTCCGGCCGATCCATCACCACCATCGATGAAATGCCAGGGTCGCCGGCGACCGGGCGTCCCTTCTCCGGCCCGCCGATGGCCTGACCATCCCCCTTCGCCAAGGCTACGGGGGACAAGAAAGCCGAGGCCGAGCAGAGCACAAGTGTCGCAAGCAGTGCGTGTCGCATGCGCCTTATACTACCGTCAGGAATGGCCATGCGCCGTCTTTTTGCGGTGTTCGACGAGGCCGAGATCCTCCCGTGGAGAGTTCCCGAATGACCACCGCCGCGCGCGTGCTCGAGATCCGAAGCACGCTCGAAACCACCTTTGCCGATGTCCTGACCCCCGCTGCCATCACCGCTCTTGAGCACCTGGCTCACTTCGATCGCGATCGAAAGCAGTTGATGGATGCGCGGCTTGAACGCCGTCGCGAACGCACGGCGACGAAGCAGCGGATCGCCTTCCTCGACCCATCGACGACGATCGGGCGCACCGGCATCACCGTCGCCGACGCGCGCGAAGGAAAGTTCAACGGGAGCGAGACTCCGCAAGACCTCCGCCGACAGTGGATCCAGGGCACGGGCCCCGCCGCCCGGCCCCACGCGCCGGTCGAGGTCAGCATCCGCAACGTGGCCTACGCCCTGTTGTCGGGCGCCGATGGCTGGATGTTCGACGGCGAAGATGCGCTTGGCCAGGTGTCAACGATGTCGCTGGAGAATCAGCGGAACCTGACACTGGCCATTCATGATGACCCGATGTTCCTGACGGTCGCGGAGCAGGTCGCCGCAGAAATGAACCAGTGGGCCGAGAACTTTTTCTCGCGGCCGATCGTGAGCGATTGGCGGCAACAACTCCGCTTCACCACGAAGATCTTCCGCGCGCGCGGCTTGCACCTCGACGATCGCCAGATCCGTCATGCCAGCGGCGAAGGCTTCTCGGCCTCGATCGTCGACGCCACGCTCTACCTCGTGAACAACCACAGGCGGCTGCGCGATCTGGGCGCGTCGCTGGTCCTCTACCTGCCGAAGATCCAGACCGCCGAAGAGGCGGCGCTGTGGAACGACATCCTCGACGCGATCGAAGAACACCTCGGCCTCAGGCCTGGCACGGTCAAGGCCTACGTCCTGGTCGAGCAGATCGAAGCCTGCTTCCAGTTGATGGAGATCCGGGCGGCGCTTGGGCTGCACTTCGTCGGTTTCAACACCGGCCGCTGGGACTACATCAACAGCGTCTCCGATGCGCTGGCCTGGGACCCGGAGTTCATCAACCCGAACATCGACGCCATCACGATGACCTACGGCTACATGCGCCACTACGAAGATCGCGTGCGCCGCGCCGTGAACACTCCCGATCGTGACGGCCGCTTCGCGCTGTGGCAAGGCGGCATGGAGCCAAACATTCCGGTCGGCTCAGAGGCCGGCGTCGCAGCCGGCATGAAGCGCGCGTTAGCCGGCGCCGAGCGCGAGCAACGCGAGGGCGCGAGCGGCAAATGGGTGGCGCACTGGAAGATGGTGCACATCGTGCGGCCGGTGTGGGAGAAAGCCAGAGACGCGAACCAGGCGGGACGAGCTTTTCCTGCTCTGACCTACACCGAGGAAGACGCCGCAGGGCTCACCCAACTGGAACCCGCTCCGCGTACTGTTCGTGGTGCCCGCGACCTGATCAGCGTCGCTATTCAATACGGTAATGCGTTCGGCCAGGGCCTGCAGGCCGCGGCGTTGAAGCCAGCTGATTTCTTCGGCAATGACGATGTGCTCTATCTGATGGAGGACATGGCGACCGGGGAGATTCGATTGAGCATCCTGTGGGAATGGCTCCACAAGCAGGCGACCCTGACCGAAGACGGCGAAGGCGTCCATGCCGGCGAGATGTTTTCCTCCGAGTTGTGCGCGCGCTTGCTCGATCAGGAATACGCGAAGCTGCTGAAGGCGGCCAATCGTGACGTGCACGAGGTGTCGAAAACCACCACGTTGCCGATCGCTCGCGAGATCGTCGGCACCTACGTGATGGGCCACGCGAAGCTGCCGTGGTACATCGACCTGCTGAACATCAACCTCGAGAACCACGATCTCAGCGAGGCGAAGCGGCGCATTCGCCGACTGGCCCATGCCTTTGCCACTGATGGCACCCGGATCACGGCCAACCTCGACTTCTAAGCCACGGATCTAAAGAGCCACCGATTTGGCCGCCCTTAATCCGTGGCTGAGAGCGCCGCGATGTCGTTCCTGGCCTCGGCGCGGGCACGCGCGACTTCCGTGGCTGCGTCGAGGTCTGGCTTCGATGCGCGGATCGCCTGTTCCAGCGATTGCCCCTCGGACAGTACACGGTGCTTAAGCAGGATGAACGGCACTGGCGTGTTGCGCGCGGCGTGTGCCACGGTCGCGAACTGCTCGGCGTCCTTAAAACCTTCGACGGCCATCGGGATCTTCGTGCCGGGCGCGAGCACGGTCTTCATGCGGTCGTGCAGTTCGGGCGCCGACACGGGGATGGTCATCACCAGCTTCGGCGTTTTCGGCGATTCCGCTGCGGCCGGAATCACACGCACCCGGACGCGACGCGGTGCGACCGTTATCGGTTCAGGCGCTGGCGCTTCGGTGGGCTGCACAGCGGCAACCGGGGCCTCGACGATGCGGGCAGAGGTGATCTCGGCACCGATCCACACGCCGAGTGCGACACCACCAACGAGACCCAAGACGGCGGCTGAGGTGTTTCCTGTCTTCATTTCTTACCTCCATGAGACGAGCTCATGGCACTAGTCACTCCAAGAAGCGTGCCTCGCTGTTTACGAGCAAAAGCGCGGTCTTCGCCATGTGTTCCACGGACTTTTTACACTGTGAGAGATAAGATGCCGGCAAGTCCGGCTGAAGCCGGACGCCACAGCTCAACCGAGGACACCTCATGCGCAAGACTCTTGCTGTCGCGATTGTCGGATTAATTGCTGGCTGTGCTTTCACCGCGTTCGCGCAGCAGCCCGCTGCGGCGCCACGCCCGGTTCCCACCAACGCCTGGGCGCCCAAGCCGGCCAAGACGCCAGGCTACGTGCCGCCGCAGCGGCCGTGGGTGAAGCTCGCGGAATTGCGGGCCAGGCACAAGGGGCAGGCCAACTGGCACGAGGTGCTGGTTGATGACGGCCGACTGACCGCGGAGTATTTCTTCGCGGCGTCAGGCACCAAGGTCGGCCAGCGCCTGCACCCAGACACGCGCGAGTGGTTTGCAGTGGTCGAAGGCGAAGTGCGCGTGGAGATTGAAGGGCAGGAGCCCATCACGGCCACCCGCGGATCGCTCGTGAACATTCCGCGCCAGACGATCTATTCAGTGGAAACGATCGGCACTGCGCCAAGCCTGCGCTTTGTCGTGAACGTCGCACGGGCGAAGACGCTATTCCCTCAAGAAGTGACGCCCCCGGCTCCCGCGGCGGGCACCGCCTGGGTGCCAGTAACGATCAACCGGACGCCAGGCCGCTATGACGAGTTCAACCAGCCGCACCTGAACATCCACGAAGCGGCGGCCAAGAACGAGAAATATGCCGGCGGCAGGTTCGTGCGAGACGACAAGTCAGAAATGCTGGTGCTCTACGGTCACGAGAAGAACATGCCGCCCCTCGACCCGTTGGACAAGGGACACTTCCACGCCGAGAGCGCGGAGTTCTGGCTCGTTTTTACTGGCAAGATCCGCTACGCCTTCGAAGCTCAGCAGCCGTTCGTGGCTAGCGAAGGCGACGTTGTCTACGTCCCTGCCAACACCTGGCACGCCACCCGCTACACCGGCGCCGACCCGTCGTGCCGCCTGTCGATCACCGAGTACGTGGGCAACGCGCTGCTGTTGGAACCGCGCAAGCCGCAATGATCCTCGATTAGCGGTCGTTGATTCTGATCGACCGCGCCACGCGGTTGAACGCGACGCTGTACTCGTCGATGTCCCGATCGGGCGCCACCGCCAAGTGGTAGAAGAGATTGCCGTCGGCCAGCAGCGTCGTGTAGACGTCGACGTGCTCGACGCCGCCCAACACCGAGCGACCCTCGAGCGGCGTGAGGATGGCGGTGCGACCCGACAGTTGCACGCTGCGCTGTTCACCGGCCACGCGCATGTCCTGGTTGCTGCGAACAAACCCTTCGACCAGTGCGTCGGTCGCCTGTCGCAGATCGCGCGACGACGCGCGCGTCACGCCCAGTTCCACGCCGTGCGTCATCACCTCTTGTCCGCCGGACTGGCCGTAGGCGTTTTGCGGCACGTACTTCACGAAGGTGTTCGAAGCGAGCTCTGTCCAATTGGACGGAACGCTGACCTGGAACAGCTGTCCACCTTGCACGGTTCGATATTGACGCGCAGGGGGAGGCACCGGATCGCCAACCCGCCCTACTGCGACCGGCGCTCGATTGCTTTCGCCGTTACCACCGCCGTTTTTACCGGCGTTGCGCTCAAGATCGGTCATTGTGCGCGCGGGCGCCAACGAGGCAAACCGCGAGCGCGTCCGCGTGAAGCCGCTATCGTCTGGACGCGGCCCAATTTGCAGCTGCGCCGCCTCCTGGGTGATGTACTGCGTGCGGTTGCCCGGGTTGGGGTGGCTGCTGAGCCACTGCGGCGGACTGCCGCCGCCTTGCTTCTGGATGGTTTCGAACATCCGCGCCAGTTCGCGCGGGTCGTAGCCGGCGCGCGCCATGATCTGCGCGCCCACCAGGTCCGCCTGCTTCTCGTACTCGCGGCTGTACTTCATCAGCCAGGTGCCCAGGCCGAACTGCGAGCCCTGCGAGATGACCTGACCCAGGCCCCCGCCCACGACGGCCCCGGCGATGGCGCCGGCGAGTGCGCCAATTTGAAACCCCTGTGCTTTGGTGGCGTTGGCGGTGCCGTGGCGGAGCAGCACGTGCGCGAGTTCGTGCGCCATTACGCCCGCGACTTCGCCTTCACCGGTGGCCGCCTCGATCATCCCGCGATTGACGAACATGGGGCCGCCAGGCAGGGCAAAGGCGTTGATGTCCTTGAGGTTGACCGGCGTGAATGAATACTCGAATTGCGGCCGTTTGAATTCCGCCGGTGCCGCGCTGACGAGCCGGTCGCCGAGCCGTTCGAGGTAGCCTTCGATCTGGTCGTCGGTGATGATTGGATACTGCTGCCGGACCTCGGCTGCGGCCTCGCGACCAATCTTCACGTCCTGCTCGGGGGTGTATTTGTTCTTGGGGGGCGTGACCTTCGTTTGGGCCACCACGGTGGTGGCGACCAAGGTGAACACCAACGCCAGCCGGCTGTGCAGTCTCATCTCCAATATCCTCACCCGTTCCCACTTCAAGATCCGCGCCGTGTCAAACCGTCCGATCGGCGCCCTGTGAGCCGGAATTCAGACGACTGTAGCAGCCAAGTGCCCAGAAAAGGCAAAACGGCAGAGGTGGACAGCCGTTTCAAGCCGTTTGGCTGGGCACGACACTTGCTCTCCCCAACCCGTGAGCGTAATTGTCGCGCTCGAGGAGTGAAAGATGAGAATCGGACCACCTTCGCGCAAACCGGCACCGACATGGCGACCCTCGAACGCAAGGTTCAGGACGCGCAAACGGCGTTGGCTCGTGTCGAACCCACGGGCAACTACCGTGAACTAAAAGATCTCGAAGACGACCTGGCCTACCTGCGCGTCAGGGCGCGACGCGGCGAGACCGTCACCGCCCGTGAACGCCGCGACCTGAACGATCGCATCGATCGGTTCATGACCAAGGTCAACGGCACGTCCAACACCGGCAACAACACCGGTAGTGACGCCCGCGACACGCGCGGCACGCGCGATCGCGATGGCCGCATGGGCAACTCGTCAGGCAATTCGCCAGGCAGTTCGTCGTCACGAGCCATACCCTCGGGTAGCGAACTCGACGTGCGGCTGGTGACGGCCCTCATCTCCGATACCGCGAAGGTCGAAGACGCCGTTGAAGCTACGACCATGGTCGACCTCTATCGCGGTGATGAGATCATCGTGCCGTCTGGTTCGAGGATCACCGGCTACGTTTCGTCGGTCAACCGCGCCAGCCGCACCGACCGCAAGGGCAGCCTGACCATTGAGTTCACGCGCCTGGCGGTGAACGGCCGCACGCGCGATGCTGCAACGCGCGCTCGATGGCTCCAATTACCTGACGCGCACCGAGTTGGCCAAGCATCTCAGGCGCGCGACGGTTCCCGCGGATGGCCTGAAGCTCGCCTACATCATGATGCACGCCGAACTCGAGGGCATCATCTGCAGCGGGCCCCGCCTGGGCAAGCACTTCACCTACGCGCTGCTCGACGAGCGGGCCCCTCAGAAGACGGCGATTGTCGATCGTGATCATGCGCTCGCCGAACTTGCGACGCGCTATTTCCGCAGTCACGGTCCCGCCACCTTGCGGGACTTTGCGTGGTGGTCGGGACTCACCTCCAAGGACGCGCGGGTCGGCATCTCGGCCGCGCCGCCGGCCTTGGTGGAATCCAGCCGCGACGGCCGTGCGCATTGGCGGGCGGGCGATGTGCCGGTGCCGGCCGTGAAGGGCCCCATGGTCTTCCTGCTGCCCAATTACGACGAGTACCTGATCGCCTACAAGGATCGTGACGCCTTCGTCGAAACGTCGCGCGCGGCCAATCTCGTGGCCCGCAGCAACGGCGGATTCGGCAACCATCTCATTATCGACGGCCGCCTGGCCGGGGGATGGCGGCGAACACTGAAGGGCCACGTCGTGGCCATCGAGGTCGCCCCATACCGGCCCCTGACGCCCGCCCAAAAAGGCGCAGTCGCCACCGCCGCCGACCGTTACGGCGAGTTCCTCAATCAGCGCGCTGAGTTGAGCGTGGTGTAGCGGGTGCCGGGAACGCGCTGATGTAAGATCGCTGTTCGGCTATATTCAGGCAAGCCTTCGGAGACCCCCGCATGAGAATCCAGTTGATCGCGGCCACCTTGACCCTGGCAGTGGCCGGCGCCGCTAACTTGGCAGCCGCCCAGGGCGTGGACCCCCGTCCCCCCAACAATCCAGAGCAAAAATCCGCGAGCGCCGGACAGACCGACGCGCCGGAAAACAAGTCCTCCGTCGCCTTCGACGTCGTCACCGTGGCCGAAGGCCTGGTGAACCCGTGGAGTCTTGCGTTTCTGCCGGGCGGCAAGATGCTGGTGACCGAGCGGCCCGGCCGGCTGCGCGTGCTGGGCGCCGACGGCAAGCTTTCGGCGCCGGTCACCGGATTACCGGCGGTCGATGCGCGCGGTCAGGGCGGCCTGCTCGACGTCGTGCTCGATCCCGGGTTCGCGAAGAACAGCCTGATCTACTGGAGCTATGCGGAGCCGAAAGAAGGCCAGACAGGCGTGAACAACACGGCCGTGGCCCGCGGCAAATTCGTGGACGATGCGGCGGCGCCGCGGGTTGAGGACATGCAGGTGATTTATCACCAGCGCCCGTCGCTCAACTCGCCGCTCCACTTCGGCAGCCGCCTGATCTTCGGCCGCGACGGCACCTTGTTTGTGACCCAGGGCGATCGTTCGATCACCGAGGGCCGCATGCAGGCGCAGAAGCTCGAAAGCGGCATCGGCAAGGTTGTCCGCATCAACACCGACGGTTCGATTCCGAAAGACAACCCCTTCGTCGGCAAGGAAGGCGTGCTGCCGGAGATCTGGTCGTTCGGCCACCGCAACATCCAGTCGGCGACGCTGCATCCCACGACCGGTGAACTATGGGAAGTCGAGCACGGCACCCGCGGTGGTGACGAGATCAACATTGCGCGAAAGGGTAAGGACTACGGCTGGCCGACGATCGCTTACGGCATCGAGTATCGCGGCGGTCCTATTACCGGCGGCCTGACGCAGCAGGCCGGCATGGAGCAACCGCTGTACTACTGGGACCCAATCATCGGACCGAGCGGCATGACGTTTTACACCGGCTCGTTGTTCCCGGCGTGGAAGGGCAACCTCTTTATCGGCGGCCACGGCACGAGCGACCTCGTGCGCCTGGTGCTCGACGGCGAGAAGGTGATCGGCGAAGAGCGCCTGCTCAAGGATTTGCAGCCGAAGCCCGAGCGCATTCGTGACGTGCGCACCGGCCCCGACGGCGCGCTCTATGTCGTGACCGACGGTGCCACCGCGCGGATCTTGAAGTTGATTCCGAAGAAGTAATCGTGTACGCGGGGGACCGGTTAGCGCCGGTTCCCCATGTCGACCTTGCCCTTGAGGGTGGCGCCCTCTTCCATCACGAACGTTGGCGCCGTGATGTCCTTTTTCAGAGTCGAAAACCGTCGAAGTCGTCTCAATCCCCGGACATCCCGGGGTCATTTCCCTGGTACCTGTCTTGCTCAGTTGGTGGCCAGAGGGCTCCGGTCATGATGCTCAAGTCCGCACTCGTTCTCGTTCTGGCTGCGACGCTGACAGGGTGTGCCTACGACACCTACGGCAACCGCGGCGGCAATGGCAATGGCAACAACGGCGGCCGCAACTCGCGCAACGAGCGCGCCGCCTACGACAGCGGCTATCGGGATGGCGCGCGCCAGGGGCGCGAGGATGCGCGAGATGGCGATCGGCCGACAACGGGCGTTGGGGCTCTCGCGACGACGACGAGTACCGTAACGGGTTCCTGTCGGGCTACGAACGGGGCTATCGCGACTCGCGCGGCAATCGCGGCAACGGGCGGGGGCGCGGTGGCTGGGTTTGACACCATCAATTAAATGAACGACCATTAATTTCTAATGGCCCGCCCCAAGAACGCCGACGGACAACGCACCCGCCAGGCGATTCTCGACGCCGCGCTCGACCTGTTCGCGGACAAGGGGTTCTTCGGCACCAGCCTCCGCGACGTCGCCGCGGCAGTGGGCGTGCGCGAAAGCGCCCTCTACAACTACTTCGCCGGCAAGGACGCGCTGTTCGATGCCCTGCTGGTGGCGCACCAGACCACCCAGACCGAGCGGCTGACCTCCCTGGTCGAGGCGCCGATCAGCGACGGCCGCACCCTGCTTGAACAACTGGCCGTCGGCACCCTCGAGGGCTTTGTCGAACCTCGCGAACAGAAGCTGTTTCGCATCCTGATGTCGGACGGCGTGCGCCTGGCGAAGGCCGGCCGCATCAACCTCTACGAGCGGATGGCCACTGGCCGTGACCGGCTGCACGGGATCCTGCGCCGGCTGATTCGCGAGGGCTGGTTGCGGCCGGGCGATCCCCAGCTGATCGGCATTGCGTTCATCAGCCCGCTGATCATGTGGCGGCAGCTGCATGCCATCGACGCCGACCTGCCGATGATCCGCAACCCGCGCGCCTACGCGCGCCAGCACGTCGACCAGTTCCTCCAGGGCGCGGCGGCGCCTTCCGCGCCGCGTCCGCGCGCGCCGAGGGGCACCCGCGCCCGCGCCAGCAAACCAGTCACCCGTCCGGCCCGAACCGGGCGTCCATCACGCTAAGTCCCAAGGAGTGCCTCGTGTTTCGCCAAACCGCCCTCGTCTGTTTCCTGGCCGCCGCGCTGACGGCCGCCTGCGGTCGGGCCGGTGCCGACGCCGGGTCGTCGCCGGCCGCCGCGGCGGCCATCACCGTTTCGGTTACCGACGTGGTGGAGCAACCGATCAAGCGGTTTATCCGCGTGAGCGGCACGCTGACCGCCCAGGAGGATGCCGAAGTGGCCGCCGAAGTCGCCGGCCGCGTAATTGCTACTCCGGTGGAGCGCGGCAGCCGCGTCGGCGCGAACGATAGCCTGGTGCGGCTGGTAGCGTCCGACGGCGAGGCGCAAGCGATTGAGGCGCAGGCCAACGCCGCGCAGATCGAGGCGCGGTTGGGCATCAGCGAAGGCGCGCCCTTCGCCGCGGAGCGAGTGCCCGAAGTGGCCAACGCCCGCGCCACCCTGCAACTGGCGCGCTCCGAATTCGAGCGGGCCAAGATGCTCCACGAGAAACAGTTGCTGTCGCAGGCGGAGTTCGACCAGCGCAGCGCCCAAACCGAGGCCACCGAACGCCAGCACGAGGTGGCGAGGAACAGCGCGGCCCAGCAGTACCAGGCGCTGCTGGCGGCCCGCGCCCGCGTGACGTTGGCGCGGAAGGCGCTGGCCGACACCACCGTGCGCTCGCCTTTCGCCGGCGTGGTCGGCGAACGTTTCGTCTCGGTCGGCGACTACGTCACGCGTGGCACCAAGGTGGCCACGGTCATGCGCGTCGATCCGCTTCGCGTCGAGCTCACCGTGCCGGAACAGTACGTCTCCGCCCTCGCCGCGGGCCGCGCCGTCACCTTCGAGGTCGACGCCTATCCGGGCGAGACCTTTGTCGGCCAGGTCCGCTACGTGTCGCCCGCCGTGAAGGCCGATACCCGCGCGCTCACGCTCGAGGCCGTCGTACCCAATGGCGCCAATCGCCTCAAGCCGGGATTCTTCGCTACCGCGCAGATCGAGCAGGCGGCCATGCTGCCCGGCTTGCTGGTGCCCGCGACTGCCGTGCACACCGTGGCCGGCACCGCCCGCATGTTCGTGGTGGCCGGCGACCGCGTCGAGGAGCGGGTCGTGATGATCGGCCAAAAGGTTGGTGATCGGGTTGAAGTCACCAGCGGAGTGAAAGTGGGCGAGCGCGTGGTCGCCAGCGGCGTCGACCGCATGGTCGACGGCGTGCGCGTCGTGGTGAGGTAATTCATGCAGTGGCTAGCCGAGATCTGCGTCCGGCGACCCGTCTTCGCCTGGGTCCTGGTTCTCTCACTGACCGTCGTCGGCCTGTTCGCCTTCGGCCGGCTCGGTGTCGATCGATTTCCGAATATTGACATCCCGACGATCTCGGTGACCACCCGCCTGCCCGGCGCGGCGCCGGAACAGATCGAGACCGAGGTCACCGACAAGGTCGAAGAGTCGGTCAACACCATCAGCGGCATCGATACCCTCACCTCCACCTCGTCTGAAGGCATCTCGCAGGTGATCGTCTCGTTCAAGCTCGAGAAGAACGCCGACATCGCCGCGCAGGAAGTGCGCGATCGCATCAATCGCGTGATCCCGCAGTTGCCGCGCACGGTGTTGCAGCCGACGGTGGAGAAGCTCGACTTCACCGCCTCGCCGGTGATCACGGTGGCGGTCACCGCTGACAAGCCGGTGCGCGACATCACCGAATTCGTCGACAAGATTCTCAGGCGCCGCCTCGAGAGCTCAGACGGAGTCGGCCAGGTCGTGGTGATCGGCGGCCGCGGCCGTCAGCTGAACCTGTGGCTCAACACCGCCCTGCTGCGGGCGCAGAAGCTGTCGGTCAACGACGTCGCCCGCGCCCTGCAGGCCCAGAACGCCGACATCCCCGGCGGGCGCATGGACCAGGGGGCGCAGTCGGTGACCCTGCGCACCCGCGGCCGCCTCGAGAGCGTCGACGCCTTCGGCGAGGTGGTCTTGCGCGAGGTCAACGGCCACCCGATTCGGCTGCGCGATGTCGCCCGGATTGAAGACGGCATGGCCGAGCCGCGCACACAGGCCAGCGTCAATGGCGAGGCCACCGTCCTGCTGCAGATCCGCAAGCAGTCGGGCACCAACACGGTGGAGGTCGCCAACAACGTCAAGCAACGGCTGGCCGATCTGCAGACGATCCTGCCCGCCGGCTACCAGCTGCGGATCGTTCGCGACGAAGCGCAGTTCATCGAAGCCTCGATCGCCAGCGTGCAGGAACACCTGATCGTCGGCTCGCTGCTCGCCGCCGGCGTGGTGTTCCTGTTCCTGGGCAATTTCCGATCGACGGTGATCGCGGCGATTTCGATTCCGACGTCGATCATCGCGACGTTCTCGCTCGTCTGGTACATGGGCTTCACGCTCAACATGCTGACGATGCTGGCGTTGACGCTCTCGGTCGGCATCGTGATCGACGACGCCATCGTGGTGCTGGAGAACATTTTCCGGTTCATCGAAGAGAAAGGGATGCCGCCCATGCAGGCGGCGGTCGAGGCCACCAAGGAAATTGGCCTGGCCGTGATGGCGACGACGTTCTCGCTGGTGGCGATCTTCGCGCCGGTCGGGTTCATGAGCGGCATGGTCGGCAAGTTCATGCAGAGTTTTGGGCTGACCATGGCCTTTGCCGTGCTGGTGTCGCTGTTTGTCAGCTTCACGCTCACGCCGATGATGTCGGCGTACTGGCTCAAGCCGCAGCCGAAGGGCGCGCACGGCGATTCCAAGCACAACAAACTGTTTGACCCGCTCGATCGCGGCTACACGCGGATGCTGAACTGGGCGATGGCACATCGCGGGCTGGTGGCCGTCGGCGCGGTCCTGGTCCTGCTCTCGAGTGTGCCGCTCTTCAGGTTCACCGCCGTGAACTTCACGCCCGAAGACGACCAGTCGCAGTTTGACGTCACCATGCGCGCGCCCGAAGGCACGAGCCTGGCCTCGATGGAGGTGCTGGCCAACCGCGTGAGCACGGCCGTGCGCGCCATTCCCGAGGTGGAGTTCACGCTGGTCACCGTCGCCGGCGATGCGGCCGGCACCTTGAACACGGCCAGCATGCTGGTGCGCCTGCATCCGATCGAAGAGCGGTCGCGCGACCAGTTCGCGGTCATGGCGCAGGTGCGGGAGCAGATCCTGCCGGTCTACGCGAAGGCCGGCATCCGGACGGCGGTGCAACAGGGCGGCGGGCCGGGTGGCGGTGGCGGCGGCATCCAGTTCATGGTGCAGGGCCCCGACCTGGAGCAGCTCGAGAAGTACAGCGAGGCGCTGCGCACCAAGGCGCTCGCCATTCCCGGCCTGGTTGACGTGGACACCTCGCTGAACGCCGGCAAGCCTGAAGTCTCGGTCTATCTCGATCGCCCGAAGGCCGCGGACCTGGGCGTGTCGATCGCCGACGCCGCCGATGCCATTCGCCTGCTGGTGGCCGGCGACCAGGTGACGACGTTCAACGATGCCGGCGAGCAGTACGAGGTGCACCTGCGCGCGGAAGAAGGCAATCGCAGCACGACCGAGGCGATCGGCGGGTTGCCGGTGCCGTCATCCCGGCTCGGCATTGTCAGCCTCGACAACATCGCCTCGTTCGCCCACGGCGATTCGCCGGCGACGATCAGCCGCATGGGACGCCAACGGCAGGTGACGCTCAGCGCCAACATGCTGCCCGGCACCTCACAGGGCGCGGTGCAGGAGCAGATCGCCGCGGCGGCGGCCGACCTGAACTTCGGTCCGGAGTATCGCGCCGACTTTTCGGGCCGCTCGCGCGAGCTCAATCGCACGGCCACGGCATTTCTCACCGCGATCGCGCTCTCGTTCATCTTCATGTACCTGATCCTGGCGGCGCAGTTCGAGTCGTGGCTGCACCCGGTGACCATCCTCTTGTCATTGCCGCTGACGCTGCCGTTCGCGCTGCTGTCGCTGATCGTCTTCCAGCAGTCGCTGAACATCTTCTCGGGCCTGGGCCTGCTGGTGTTGTTCGGGGTGGTGAAGAAGAATTCGATCTTGCAGATCGATCACGCCAACCAGTTGAAAGAGACCGGCATGAACACCCACGACGCCGTCGTCCAAGCGAGCCGCGATCGGCTGCGGCCCATCCTGATGACGACGCTGGCGTTTGTCGCGGGCATGGTGCCGCTGGTGGTGTCCCAGGGCGTGGGGTCGGCCACCAATCACGCCATCGGCTGGGTCGTGATTGGCGGGCAAACAATGGTGCTGCTGGTGACGCTGCTGGTGACGCCGGTGGCGTACTCGCTGTTCGATCAGGTCCAGGGAACGCACCTGTTTGGACGCCGCTGGAGCCGGATGCGATCAAAGTTACCCATCGAGAATCCGGTGACGCCGCTGTAAAGTCGTAGCCGTGATCCAGATGCCGGATGCCACGCGGGTTGAACTGGCGCCTGATGGCCGGCTGCGCGCCGCGCTCAATTACAGCAACACCCTGCTGGTCTCGACCCGGGCACCTGAGCACACGGGAGTGGCCCCCGATCTGGCCCGCGAACTCGCGCGCCGGGCAGGCGCGACGGTCGAGTTTATCGGCTACGCCAATGCCGGTCTCGTCGCTGATGCCGCGGCGAACAACGCATGGGATGTGGCGTTCATTGGCGCCGAGCCGCAGCGGGCTGGCGCGATCAGCTTCTCACCGGCGTACGTCGAAATCGAGGCGACCTACCTGGTGCAGCCGAGTTCCTCTCTTCGCCACATCGACGAGGTCGACCGGGACGGCATTCACATCGTGACGGCATCGCGGGCGGCCTACACCTTGTTCCTGCGGCGGACGCTGCGTCATGCCGCGCTGGTCGAGGCCGAGAGCCTGCCGGCCGCGTTCGACCTGTTTGTCGAGAACAAGTTCGAAGTGCTGGCGGGATTGAAGCCGAACCTGATGGTGAACGCACAGAAAGTGCCCGGCCTGCGGCTGCTCGATGGGCGGTTCACGGCGGTGCAACAGGCGATGGGCGTCCCCAGGAAGCGCGAGGCAGCGGCCACTTACCTGGCCGGGTTCGTGAGGGAGATCACCACATCGGGGCTGCTCCGCGATCTCATTTCCCGCCACCGCATCGACGGCCTGACTATCGTTTCGTGAGGCGCTCGGGCCAGTTCAGCACGACGGTGAGATCGGGGAACACCGTTGTCGACGGGAAGGTGTTGATTACGGCCCGGCCACCAGGTCCAAGACGTTTGCGACCGGGGTCCCTCAATGCCTCGGGCCTCGCGCTCAAGGGGCTACACCCGCACGAGTTGAGGCAAGTGGTCGAAGTGCCGGTCGCGGGCGTGGAGCACGAGGTTGTGCTGCAAGGCCAGCGCCGCCAGCCACATGTCGTTGGTCGGAATCGGGGTGCCCTGCCGGCGAAGCTGCTTGAACACGGCGGCATAGTGGTGCGTGGTCTGGTCATCGGCAAAGACGACGCTGACACCGGGTTTGAGCAGGAACCGCCGCAGGGTTCGTTCGTTGTCGGCTTGGCGCCGGCCATGGGCAAACCCGGCCCGAAGCTCGGCGATCACGACAAACGGCAGAAACACCCGCTCCGCCTCTTCGACCAGGGCCACGGTCTCGTCGACGCCCCTGCAGAGATCGACGTAGCGGTTCGTGTCGAGTGCGACGGTCACTTCCAGAGGCCCTTGTCCACTTCGTCTTGCGCGGCCAGGGCCGACTCCACGGCCTTGTCGGTTTTCCACGACCCGGCGATGTCGCCGAGGTGGCGGCGTTTGCGGGGCGCACCGGTGAGGCCGGCGCCTTCGATCAGGGCGTCAACCGCGGCCTCATTGAGACTCGTGCCCCGGGCGCGCGCGCGTTGTCGCAGCGCGGTGTCCAGCGCAGCGGGAACGCCGCGTATGGTGTACTGCATGCACAAATTATAGGCACTGCCTGCACACAATGCAACCGACGATGAAGCAAGAGCAAGGCGGACTACGCTCGCGAGGTCGCCCGGCTCATGGAGGAGTCGCAGCGCAGTCCAAAAAAGCCGCCCGGAATGCTAACATCGCGGCGGACATGGCGAAGAAACCCGCTTCCGCTCCGAGGGCACGACGGGCATCTGCCCTGACAGATACGCGCATCATTTACTGCGGGGACAATCTCGACCAGTTACCACGGCTCCCGGATGCCTGCATCGATTTGATCTACATCGACCTGCCGTTCAACTCGAACCGGAACTACGAAGGTGTTCTGGGGCGGGACGAAAGAGAAACGGTCGTTTGCCGATCGGCATGAATCCAGCAAGGCCTACATCGAGTTCATGCGCCCGCGCTGCGCCGAACTCGCCCGTGTGCTAAAGCCAACCGGATCGTTCTACTACCATTGCGACTGGCACGCCTCGCACTACGTCCGCGTGATGCTCGACCAGATTTTCGGCGAGGGTAACTTTCAGTCTGAGATCATTTGGCATCGAACACTGGCGAAGGGCTTGGCCCTTGCCGGGTTTCCGAGCAATCACGACACAATTTTTTACTACGGCGGCGGGAAGAAACTCACGTTCAACCGTCCATACATCGCGTACGACCCCGACAACCTCGACGAGAAAACGTCATCAAAATACAGTCATCGTGACCCGGACGGAAGGGTCTATCGACTCGACAACTTGATCAACCCAAGCCAGGACCGGCCGAATCTAACCTATGAGTCTCTCGGCGTGAAACGGGTGTGGCGGTGGACGAAACAACGGATGCAGGAAGCGTACGAGAACGGCCTTGTGGTGCAAACTCGACCCGGCACGGTGCCGCAATTCAAGCGCTACCTCGACGAGCAAGAGGGGCGGCCGATTGATACCGTCTGGACTGATATTCCGCCGATCAATTCACAGGCTCAGGAACGACTCGGGTATCCGACCCAGAAGCCGCTTGCATTACTGGATCGGATCGTGCGCGCCAGCAGCAACGAACACGATGTTGTGCTTGACGCCTTCTGCGGGTGCGGCACGGCCTTGGTCGCGGCCGAGAACTTGAAGCGCCAATGGATTGGCATCGACATATCGCCTACGGCGTGCCGAGTCATTGCCAAGCGCCGACGGGATGTGTGTGGGCTGAAAGAGGGTCAAGAGGCATGGCTCGCTGGACGCGGGTTCATGGTCGAAGGCCTGCCCATGTCCGAGGGTCAACTAAGGAAACTCCCGTTGTTTGAGTTCGAGAACTGGGCCGTGATCGTGCTCGGCGGGATTCCGAACAAAACACAAGTCGGCGACATGGGGATCGACGGGCGGATTTACCCGGTGTCGGCCGCGCCGGAAAGGAAGGGCAAAGCAACCGGCCATCTAGACTTCATGGACGATTGGTATCCGGTCCAAGTGAAGCAGAAGGACAAGGCTGGAAGGCCAGATATCGACTCGTTCGAGGCCATGATGACCCGTAATGACCGGAAGAAGGGTTTCTTCGTCTCCTTCGACTATTCGAGCGATGCGCTGACCGAAATCGGGGCCTTTTTCCGCAAGAGTGGCCGGGTGATCATCCCGCTCACCGTGCGGGAGATTCTAGACGAGCAGATCGCCCATAAGCTCGCGTGACAGCATCGTTATTCTCCCGAGAATCGAGAGGAGCCTATTTGCCGGCGGGACCCCCGAAATCATTTGACGCGGCGCTTCAACCGGCCGTAGGCTCCCGGGTGATGAGCAGGCACACACGCGCCATTGCAGCCGTCGTCGCCCTCGGCCTTCTGGGCGCGGTCTTTCTCTCGGTTCCCTCCGCCCAGACGCCACCGAAACGTGGCACCGAGAACGGCGAATGGCGGACGCTGGGCGGTGACCTGGGGCATACCCGCTACTCACCGCTCGGTCAGATCACACCGGCGAATTTCGAAACGCTCAAGGAGGCTTGGCGCTTCAGCCCCCTCGACGTGGTCGGCCCCATGACGGCCCGCGCCACGCCCAGTTATGTGGGTGGGAAGCTCTTGAGTGTCGCCGGACCGCGGCGGCATGTAGTGTCGATGGACCCGACCAACGGCAAGCTGCTCTGGAGCTGGGTCGAGCCCGAGACGTATCGTTCGAAGTACTCGATGCGCGCCGGCTACGGAAAGGGCGTGGCGTACTCCGAGATCAACGAAAAGGGCGTCGTCTACATCGCGACGCCTGGCTTCTTCCTGGTGGCGCTCGACGCCGACACCGGCCAGCCACTGCCCAACTGGGGACGTCAGGTTGACCTCCCGGGATTTCCGCGCACGGGCATCGTCGATCTGGCCGAAGACATGATCCGCGACTGGGATCCGTGGATCCGGCGGAAGCAGAAGTACAACGCGAACGAGGGCGTACCCCTGGAACTGGGCTACATCACCAGCTCCTCGCCACCCATCGTCGTCAACGACGTGATCATCGTCGGCAACTCCGCCGAGCAGGGGTATCACCAGACGCGGACGGAGAACGTGCCCGGCGACATTCTCGCCTACAGCGCGCGCGACGGCAAGTTCCTCTGGAAGTTTCATGTCATTCCGCGGCCGGGCGAAGTGGGTCACGAGACGTGGGAGAACGACGCCTGGCGCACCACGGGCGACGTGTCGTCATGGGCGCCGCTATCGGCCGACGCCGAGCGCGGCATCGTCTATGTCCCGACCAACAGCGCGACGGTCGACATGTACGGCGGCTTCCGGCCGGGCAACAATTTGTTCGCGGCCAGCGTGATCGCGCTCGACGTCAAGACCGGCAAGCGTTTGTGGCACTACCAGATGGTGCATCACGACGTCTGGAACTACGACACACCGACCGCGCCAATTGCCATGGACGTAACCGTGGGCGGCCGTCGTATTCCCGCCGTGTTCCAGGCGACCAAACAGGCGATTCTCTACGCGTTCAATCGGATCACCGGAGAGCCGATATGGGGCTTCCAGGAGCGACCGGTGCCGGCCTCGAAGGTGCCTGGCGAAAAACTGTCGCCGACGCAACCGTTCCCGATCAAGCCGGCGCCGTACGAGTTCATCGGCCGCGGCGCGGAACACGTCATCGACTACACGCCGCGGATCAAGACGCTCGCGCTGGCGCGCGTCACCGATCAGGGCCTCCTCGCGCCGCCGTTCAATCCGGTGGTCCACCGCGGCAACAAGGACGGCGTCACCGCGGGGCGCTTCTATCCTGGCGAAACCGGCGGCACCAACATCACGCATCCGCCGGCGGCCGATCCGACGACCGGCATCATCTACATTCCGTCGCATAGCGGGGGCGGTGCGCGCACGGTGGTCCCCGGAAGCGAGCTGGATTGCTTCGGACAAACGGGAACCACGGTGGCGGCATGGGTCGCGACGAGCGCAGGTTGCCCGCCCGAGTCCGTGACGGCGGCGGCCGAGTTGTACCCGGAAGCGGCGAAGAAGGCCGGCGTCAAGCCCGGCGACGGCCGTGCCAGTGGCGGTGATGGTGCACCAGCCGCCGCGGGTGGCGCTGGCCGGGGTCCCGCCGCCGCCGGCGCCGGAGCCAACGATCCACTCGCCGGCCTGCCGACACTGTTCAAGGGACCGATCGGCCGAATCACGGCAATCGACCTGAACACCGGCGAGCATCTCTGGGTGATCCCCTACGGCGATGCGCCGCAACAGCAGCAGGACGCGATCCGGAATCATCCGTTGCTGAAGGGCGTCGCCAACGTAAACCCCAACCTCGGGCGAGCCGGCCTGGGCGGTTTGATTGTCACGGCGACCATGCTGCTGGCGCCCGGCCAGACCGCGGATGGCTCGACCAAGCTGTTCGCGATCGACAAGCGCACGGGCAAGCGCGTTGGCACGCTCGCGACGACCGGTCTCAGCCGCTACGGGATGATGACCTACATGCACCAGGGCAAGCAGTACATCGTGGTGCAGTTGTCGAACGGGCTGCAGGCGTTCGCGCTGCCGTAAGCCCGCACCTGAATGGTGCGTACTGTGCGGACAGTGCCTAACGGGTAGGTGCATGGCACCAAACCCTAGGCACTCTAGGCACCGTACGCACCCCAGGCACCCTATTTGTACGGCGGCCGCACCAACCACTCCTGTGGCATGTCGCCAATCGGTGCGCCCGGCGGCGCCGGCGATGGCGGCATGATCCGGGCCGACATGGCATCGTTCATCGGCCGTTCGATGAAGCGCTTGATGTCGGCCGCCATCAACAGGCGGTGCGCTCGTTCCGACTCTGCCTGCGAACCCGGAGTCACCGGCCCGACATTGGCCGCCCGCGCCCTGAGCCGATCGAGCTTGAGCGAGGCAACCGCCCGCACCTGGGCGTTCGGCGCCGCGCTTGCCAGCCACATCAGGCGATCAATCAGCACGCGTTCGGTAGCCCGGCGCACCTCGGCCTCGTAGGTGCCCGAGGTCGGCGCGTCGAAGGTCGCCCTGACGAGCCGGTCGATCACCTCCCCCAGTCCGGGCAGCGACTGATCGACGGCCGACTGGGTGACCATGCGCGCGGCCCGATCGGTCTGCAGCATGAAGCCAATCGTGACATCGGCTGCGATCGATGCCGGGTTGACCGGGTCGAAGCCCTCGCCGGTCGTGCGCGGGAACAGCTCGCGATGCGTGGGGTAGCCTGGCGGCCGCGGCGGAATCAGGTCGAGGATCCGTTTCGGGATGGTCAGCTCCGACGGCTTGAGCGTGGCGGTCAGCGCGTCGATGGCCTTGCGCTGCGCTTCGCCCGACACCCATGCCGTCGGCGTGCGGCCATCGTCACGCATCGCGTAGACGAAGTCTTGCCCACCAATGGACGATGAGGCGCTTTCCACTGCATAGCGGTGGTACATATAGATCGGCACCAATGGTTCTTCGATCATCACGGTCGGCGTCCCGGTGCGGATGGTGTTCGTGCCGATGCGATCCAGCGCGGCGCGCCGAACCTTCATCAACCGCGTCAGCTCGTCGGTCTGGTTGGCACCGTTGGTCCACTGGTCCGCGTTGGGGTGGATGTCAATGTCCTGGTTGGTGAAGTACCGCAGGTCCGCCGCCCACGCGTCGTTCTGGATCTTCAGCAGCGCCGTCTCGTCATTGCCGCGGTTGGGAAACTCGCGGTAGCCCCAGTTGATGGCGACCTTGTCCCACTCGCCGATGTTCTGGTGATAGGCGCGTGACAGGTCGATGGTGCCGTCCTCCCTCAGTTCGGCGAGCGCGACCGGATAATCCATTACCGAGATCCAGCCCTTGCTGCTGTTGTAGTAGTTGTGGCCGATGCCGAGCGTGTGGCCGACCTCGTGCGCCGACAACTGCCGAATGCGCTGCAGCGCGGTTTCGTAGAGGACCGCCGGCCGCTCGTTGCCGTTGGCGTACGGCGACAGCAGGCCCTCGAAAATCATGTAGTCCTGACGATCGCGCAGCGAACCGAGGGTGACCGTGGCCTTGATGATCTCGCCGGTGCGCGGATCGGAGACCGAGCCGCCCATGCTCCAGCCACGCGTCGAGCGGTGGACCCAGTTGATCATGTTGTAGCGGATGTCCATCGGGTCCGCGCCCTCGGGCAGCACCGCGACCTTGAACGCGTTGCGGAAGCCCGCGGCCTGGAAGGCCGCGTCCCACCACATGGCGCCCTCGATCAGCGCCTTCTTCACGTCCTCGGGCGCTCCGGAATCGACCCAGTAGTGGATCGGCTTCACTGGCTCGCTGATTGCTGCGCCGGGGTCCTTCTTCTGCAGGCGATGGCGGCGGATGTGGCGGAACTGGATCGGCTCGCTGATCGGCTGGCTGAAGTCCACGAACGTCGCACCGCCGTAGCCGGCGCGCGGGTCGTCGTGGCGAGGCGTGTAGTCGTTGTCGGGCAACTGCACAAACGACGCGTGCTCGCGAAGCGTGACCTCGTTCGGCGAGGGCGTTACGCTGGCCACGGACCCCGAGAAGAGGCCGCCGCCAAAACCGCCACCACCGCCACCGGCGCCCGGAGGCGCAATGGGCGTCGGGCCCTGGGTGGGACCGCCGCCGCCACCGCCGCCGGCCGGTTCGTTGACGAACGTCAGCGTCATGTCCACTTCGGTGTTGATCGGGAAGTTGCGCGTGTTGGGCAGATAGAACGCGCTGCGGGTGCGGTCGAGCCGATAGTTGCCCGGGCGCAGGCTGCCCGCGGCACCGGCCACGTCACGCAGGAAGAAGTCGGTGGCGTCGACGAGCACGCGCCCGCCGGACTCGGCGGCCACCAGGAAGCCCCACAGCGTGGACTTGGCGAACGAGTCGGCGACCGACTTCACCTCCAGGGGATTCTTGCTGCTGGAGCGGAACGACTGGTTCGGCTGCACCAGCATCACGCGCGGACCGACGCGCTCGAAATAGACGAGGCGCCCGCCGCCGCGGCCGGTGCCGCGATCGAGGCCGATGTCGTTCGAGCCGAGGCCCGCCGACAAGCCGGTCGAGAACAGGAACTCGGTGTCGAACCTCGAGATCTCGAGGAACACGGATCCGCTGCGATCGTCCCAATACAACGGGAAGTAGCCGTCCATCTTCTTCATTCCGCTGGTGCGGTCTTCGATGGACTGCAAGGCGGCGGGACGCTGCGGCTGCGCGGGTTGTTGGGCCGTGACCACAGGACCCGCGAGCATGAAGGTACCGATAAGCAACACGCACTGTTTGAACATGACCACTCCAAGCCCACCCACGTGCGGTTGCCGCGCGTGGGGCCCGGGCTAGCGTGGTTATTCTACAGATGTGCGGCTTGTGATGGAACGTTGGTAGGGGATCTCGGTGAACATCGGCAGGCCCGCCATCGTGATGATGTCGACCAGGCCGCCGCGTTCGTGAAACTCCTTGCTGTCGCGATCGATCACGATGGTGTTTGGATAAAGCGGCGCCAGCCGGCGGAACTCGGAATCGATCAGCCGGAACCGTCGCACCATGTTCTCGGCGCTCTCGTGCGGACGATTGCGCAGGCGAATGTGTTTCTCGATGGTGTCGGTGCTTGACGTCAGCACAATCACTTTGTCTGGCGTCCAGGCATCGCCAATCGCGAGCACTTGCCGCAGCGCATCGTGGTGTTCGATCGGGTACTCGGCGATGTGCGCTTCAAGCGTGATGCGCGCGCCTTCGAAGAAAATGACCTTGCCGGGGCTGTCGTTGAGCGCGGCATCGCGGTAGTTGGCGTCGTACAGGCGACCGAAGTACTCGGTCACGCCGACGGCATTCACCCCGTTGGCGATGTCCTCGAGCACGCGCGGGTTCCATACGCCTTTCTCGCCTTCGCCGTACGATCCGTTGTGATACAGGTCAGCGAGCTGTCGCACCAGTGTGCTTTTGCCCACGCCCGGTCCGCCGACGATCGCCACCCGCATGCCTCGATCTTGGACTTAACCGGTTGAGCTCGTCCATATCCTTTTCAGCGCCCCTGGCGCCGTGCCGAAGCGCTTGGCGAGGCGCCCAGCCGAGCGAGCCTAGTCTTCGAACCGGTAGCCAAGCCCATATACCGTGACGATGAAGATCGGCGTGTGGGGATCCGGTTCGAGCTTCTGCCGCAACCAGCTCACGTGCACATCGACGGTCCGCGTCTCGGGCGTCGCCTGGTAGCCCCCCACCGCGTCGAGCAGCTCGTCGTGCGAGAACACCACGTCGGGGTGCCTGACGAAGTGGCACAGCAGTTTGAACTCCTGCGCCGACAAGCGGACTGGCCGGCCGCCCCGTAACACCTGGCCCGCGCGCGGCCGCACGCAGACATCGCCGAAGACATACTGTTCCGGCCCGGCGTCGGCCGCCTTGATGCGGCGCAGCAGCGCCTCGATGCGCGCCATCAGCTCGGCCGACTCGAACGGCTTGGTCATGTAGTCGTCGGCGCCCAGCTTGAGGCCCGTGATCTTATCGGCGACGGCATCGCGGGCGGTGAGCATGAGCACCGCCACGTTCTTGCCCTCGCGGCGCAGGTCCTGGCACACCTCGAGGCCGTTCTTCGCCGGCAGGTTGAGATCGAGAATGATCAGGCCGTAGTCGCTCTTTCGAGCCATTTCCGATGCAATCAGCCCGTTGGCCGCGGTATCGACGCCGTAGCCTTCCTTCCGTAAACGATCGGACAACGTCCGGCGCAGCCCGGCCTCATCGTCGACCAGCAGGATTCGCCGCTCCACCTCGGCTCCGGCCCTGGCAGCGGTCGTCATCACGCGGCAGGCTCCACCGAGACGGCCGCGCCGACCTTCAGCGCCGGCAGCTGCAACACGAATCGTGCGCCCTGGCGGTCGCCAAGGCCCACCCGCACGCGGCCGCCGTGCGATCGCGCTACCTGCCGCACGATGCTCAGGCCAATGCCACTGCCTTCCACTTCCATCTCGCGCGCCAGCCGGCCGCGGAAGAACGGTTCGAAGATCTGATGGCGTTCTTCGTAGGGAATGCCGGGGCCCTCGTCTGCCACCGTGATCGACACCTCTTCGGCACCGGTGGCCGATCGGCTCGCCTTCGCGGCCACCCGCACCGGACCGCCGCGCCCGTACTTGACGGCGTTCAACACCAGGTTCTTCAGCGCCATCGTGAGCGCGTCGCGATCAGCCATCACGACGGGCAGCCCGGCCTCGATGCTGGTGTCGATGCGTTGGCCCTCGGGTGCCACCGCGCGGCTCTCGACGAGCGCGCTTTCAATCACCCCCGCCAGATTGGTGGGCTGTGGATTGAGCGCGGTGTCGGGCTTGGCTTGCAGGCGGCAGCAGAGCAGGATGTCGCCAATGGTCTTGGTGAGGCGGCGTCCCTCACTCTTGATCAACTCTCCGTAGTGCCGCGCCTCCGCCGGCGTGCTCACCACCTCGTCTGCCAGGTTCTCGCCCGCGCACGTGATGGTGGCCAGCGGCGTCCGCAGTTCGTGCGACATGCGGGCCACTAGCTCGAGCTGTTCGCGGGCGGCGCGCTGCATGCTGTGCATGGAGGCCACCAGCAGGCCGACGCTCACGGCCAGCAGCACGAGCACGCCAATGCCGATGGCGAGATTGCGAATGCGCACCGCGCCGAGCGTGGCCTCCAGTGCGCCACTCTGGTGCTGCAGGTAGACGCGCCAGCGATGCGCGGCGGCATCCGGCATCAGGTGTTGCGCGGTCGTCATGTCGAGATCGCGCCCGTGAATGGCGAACAGCGGGATCGGCGGCATCGACTCCGGAAAATCGGTGGCGGCCAGCGTGGGGCGCGATTGATAAACGGCCTGCCCCGGCCGGTCGTCTCGAACGATCAGCACGTCGAGAGCGGAGGGGATGCCGCCCTCGAAACATCCCGCCAACATGGTTGGAATCAGCTCGTTGGCGATGTTGTCCATGTCGAGGATCGCCACCAGCCAGCGATTGCCGCCAGATCCCTCGGGGTGCACGACGATGGCGGGGACTTCGTCGAGGAGCGTGCGGTTGAGCATGGCCGGGGTGCCGGTGGCCCCCTTGCTGGCAAGGTCGGACAGCCACGATGGCACTGCTGCGTTCGCGGCTTTGACCCCGGTGCCCTCGATCGCGCGGACCGTCAGGCCCTGGCTCGTACGATCGACCGAGTAGATCGCCTTCACAAATCCGGTGGGGACCGCGGCACGAACCGCATCAACCGGAACCGGCGTGCCCGCGTCGATCGCCGACAAGCTGGCATACACGTGGGCGAGGCGGGCGTCGAACTCGGTCGAGAGCCGGACGGTGGCCGCCCTGAGATTCTAGCGGGCCCGCAGCTCTTCCAGGCCGCTCAGCTCGCCCTGCCACCGGTACTGCAGGATGGCCAGAGATGGCAGCAAGACGCCGATCAGGACGATCAGCGCCACGGAGCGTCGGGAGGCTGTCCACACCATGGGGAGATGGTAACAACTCTGCCCTATGGCGAGGCCCTCTTTCCCAGCACAACCGTCGCCCTCGTCCAGCCGGAGTGGTTCTTGCAGGCTAAGATGGGATGGTGACTCGCTGTTTGCCTCTCATGGCGGTGTTGTTCGTGATTGTGTCGGCGGCCGGCTGCTCGAACCCGCCGCTCAGCCTGTCGAACATCCAGCTAGGGCGTTCGCTGAATCCCGACCGCAGCATCGCCAGCATTACGACGCTGTTCAAGCCGTCGGAAACCATCTACGTGTCCGTTCAGACGCTCGAAGCCAGTTCGGGAACGGTCGGTGTTAAGTGGATGTTCGGCACGCAGGCGATCGACGAACCCACCAAGCCGGTGTCGTACGATGGTCCCGCCAGCACCGAGTTTCACTTGCAGAACTCCGGTGGCTTCCCTGCGGGCGACTACAGTGTGGAGATCTTTCTCGACGGCCAGTCGGTCGGCAAGCGGGTCTTCAAAGTGGGTGAACCGTAATGTCTGCGCATGCACCGATCGCCCTGGCGATCTCGCTTCTGGTGTCGGCCGGCCAAACCGCACTGCGTCCTGACCCGCCGATCAAGTGTTCGAGCTGCGACGAGTGGAACATGCCGCTGGAGCCGTTCAAGGTGTTCGGCAACACCTAACTACGTCGGCACGGACGGACTGTCGTCCCTGTTGATCACTTCGGCCCAGGGCCACATCCTGCTCGATGGCGGTCTCACGCAATCGGCCCCGCTGATTGCCGCCAACATCGTCAAGCTCGGGTTCAAGGTCGAGGACATCAAGCTGATCCTGAACTCACACGCGCATTACGATCACGCCGCCGGGATTGCCGCGCTGCAGCGGGCAAGCGGCGCCACCGTGGTGTCGAGCGCGTCTGGCGCCGAGGGGTTCGCCCTGGGCGACGCCGTGCCCGACGACCCGCAAGCCGGATTCGGTAACAACGGGTTCCCCGCGGTAAAAAGTGTCCGGGTCGTGAAGGACAAGGAAGTCGTGACCCTCGGGCCGCTGGCAGTGCAGATGCATAACGACACCCCGACCTTCGCGTTGGCGTTGCGCGCGGCGTTGCGGCAGGCGCCAAAGGTGATTCTGGTTGGCGAGATGCGCGATCGCGAGACCATCGAGATTGCGTTGACGGCCGCCGAGACCGGACATCTGGTGTTTTCGACCCAGCACACCATCGACGCCTCCAAGACCGTGGAGCGGATCGTCGGCACGTTCGAGGTGGCCGACCAGCAGGCCGTGCGCGCGCGCCTGGCGGCGTCGTTTCGCTACTTCATCTCGCAGCGGCTAATCCCGAAGAAAGGCGGCGGCCGCATGGCGATTATCGAGATGCTGAAGTCGACCATGCGCACGCGCGAGTACATCGAGATGGGCGAGAAAGAGGGCAAGTCTCTGCTCGACGCCATGCGCGACGGTGCTCTCGACGGCATGCAGTACTTCGACGGCGAGCTGGAGAAGCTGGTTCGCGCCGGCTCGATTGCGCCGTCGACGGCGTATCTTTACGCCACCAACGCCGGCAACCTGCGCGTGCAGCTGGCCGATGTGCCCGACGAAGATTCGTTGATCATGCGCTAGCGGTGGAGGCCACCCATTCCTGGGGTGGCCGGCCGCCCAAGAGAGCCTGGCCCAGGCGATCGCGCTGATTCTTGAAGACCGGCGGGAAGATGGATTGGCGGCGGCAAGCTGATGTTGGGCTGCTGTTCACAGTTCTGACGGAAAGCTTTGCGATGAGTGATGGACGGTCAGCATGTGGACCTCATGGATACCCACGAGGCGGTAGACCATGCGGTACGGCTTATGGACGACCTCGCGAACCAACGGATCGCCGAACTCGGGAACAGCCCGGCCGGACTCCGGGAACGGGCCAGTCGATCGGTGGCGGCGATGATGCGCGAGACGACGACCGATGCGTAGTAAGGGGAATCTTGACTGATGAACGCGCGAATGGCAGCCAAGTCAGCCCGCGCTTGCTCGGTCCAGAGCACCGTCCTCACGACAAGAACTGTCTCTTCACCTCGTCGTGGGACACGAGCTCGCGTGCGTCCGATTGGCGAAGACCTTCTTCAATCTTCGCGATGAAGCACAGCCGCTCGATGGCGTCTTCGATGGTGGCGTGCTCGGGCAAGGCCCGAAGTGCCTCGATCGCTCGCGCTTTCTCGGTGCCTTCCATGATGGCGATTCTACCATCGTCAAGTCGGGCGTGGTGCCCGGCGTCCTGAATCCCGGTCGGCCGGTTCCCGGGGTCTTCCGTCACACCTGCCGATAGCCGACGAGAGTGACGGCAACGGGCGGCGCCGATGACCGATGGCTTTCGCGTTATTACCGAGGCCGCCAGCAGCACCAGCAGGATGGTGCGGGCAGGCGAGGTGATCTGATCGCGAAGCTGAACGGCGTCGATGCGGAAGTCGTCCTTCGGCGGGTAGTCCTCTCGATGTTCCGTGAGCATGGCGCCATGGGCGGCGCGCAGCTCGGCGCGGGCCGATTCCAGGTCCGCGCCAGGGGCCAGGCGGCCGAACAGCTCGGTCATCCGATGTACGCGGCCATTCTCGGTGCTGCGGCCCTTCGCGCTTTGTCGAATGTAGATCAACCGCTCTTCGTCGTCGTTCACCAGCGGCTTCAGGAGCACTCCACGCACGAGACTGAAAATGGCGGCGTTGGCGCCGATACCCAACGCCAGGGTGAAGATGACCGTAAAGGCCACCCCCTTCACCCGGCCGAGCGAGCGGATTGCGACGCGGAGGTCGGTGAGCACGCTCATGACCGCTGCAGCTCCGCGGTCAGATCTTCGAGGCGGTCGTAGCTGGCCGCCGCGCCCTGGCCGGTCGATTTCTCGGTAAACACCGCGGAAAGCCGCCTCACCCCTGCCCCACTAGCGCTTGACGTGTACTCGCACTTGCGGGACCAGTCCCCGTCGGCAGAGGAGACGAGTATCATGGGGGTCGAAATCAGGAGGCTTGCATGGTTCGCACAGTATTGGGATTGATCGTCGGCGCCGGTCTGTTGTCGGCAACTGTCTCGGCACAGACGCCGCTGAGGTCGGCCTTGCACGACTACCGCGTCGTGACCGTCGTCGACACCCTGGTCCAGCCGTGGTCGATCGCGTTTCTGCCTGGTGGCGATGCGCTGATTACCGAACGACCGGGCCGCCTGCGCATCGTGCGCAACGGCAAGCTGCTGCCGCAGCCGGTCGAGGGCGTGCCGGCCGTTTCCTACGCCAATCAGGGCGGGCTGCTCGAGGTCGCGACGCACCCCGACTTCGCGTCGAACCGAATGCTGTATCTCACGTTCTCGAAGCCGATGGCTGACGGCAAGGAGGCCACAACGGCGCTGGTGCGCGGCCGGTTCGAGAACGACCGACTCACCAACGTGCAGCAGCTATTTGAATCGGTGTCGAAGGGCCGCGGCCATTTCGGCGGCAAGATTGCGTTCGACGGCAAGGGCTTCCTCTTCCTCACGCTCGGCGATCGCCAGGTGGCACCCGAGGGCAACCTCGAGGCCCATCCCGCCCAGGACCTCACCAACCATCACGGCAAAATCGTCCGGCTGCACGACGATGGCCGGGTACCCACGGACAACCCGTTCGTGAGCCGCGCCGGCGCACGCCCGGAGATCTGGAGCTACGGCCACCGCAACGTTCAGGGCATCGCGATCATCCCCGAGACGGGCGATGTGTTGGCGACCGAGCATGGTCCGATGGGCGGCGACGAGCTGAACCGCATTCTGCCCGGCCTCAACTACGGCTGGCCGGTGGTCGGGTTCGGCGTGAATTACACGACCGGCCTGGCGATTCACAAAGGCACCATCCGTGAAGGGATGGAGCAGCCGCGCCACGTCTGGGTGCCGTCGATCGGCATCTCGGGCGGGATGATCTACACCGGCGATCGCTTTCCGCAATGGAAGGGCAACTACTTCGTGGCCGGCATGTCCGGGCAACAGCTGGCACGCCTCACGCTGAAGGGCACCAACGTTGTCAGCGAAGAAACACTGGTGCCGCAGATGGGCCGCATTCGCGACGTGCGCCAGGGTCTTGATGGCTATATCTACCTGGTCATCGAAGATCGCGACGGCAAGCCGACGCCGGTCTACCGTCTCGAACCCGTCGAACGGAAGTAGCGTCCGGCTTCTTGACCGCCGAAGCCTTGGCGAAGGCGGTTAGCCGGACCTTGACCCGTCCACTTAGATTTGCGGGAACAGGCGCGGAAACAGGATCTCGAGACTGCTGGCCGGAAAGCGAAGCGAGACGGCGCCCTTCGGTGTCGTCGATGCCAGAAGCCCTTTCTGGACGAGGGCGTTCAGTACGCGACGCGCGGAACGCTCGGGCAGGCCGGTGACTCTCGGCACTTCACCGCGATCGATCTCACCGCGCTGCATCACGGTGTCGAGCAGGAATTCCGCTTCGGCGGGCAGCAGCAGCTCACGCGCCAGAGCCCGCAGTCGCCGCGACAGCGCCTCGAGCTCGAACAACCCCGACATGAATCGCACTTGATCGAGCGCAACCTCAAGGAACCACGAGATGAAAGCGATCAGGGCTTTCTGGGAGAGATTGCCGCGGCCGTCCAGATCGCTTTCGCGGACGCTGTCGGCGAGGTCCATCATCTGGTTGTACTCGCCTCGGCTGGCGAGGCCGCGCGCGAGGCCGCGTGAGATCGACCACAGGCCGCCGGCGGCGATACCGGCGTGCCAGGCCATGGCGTGACTCATCAGCCGGCTGACCCGTCCGTTACCGTCGGGAAACGGGTGAATGAAGTTGAAGCGATGATGGCTGATGGCCATGCACACGACCTTGCCGGCCATGCCCATGGTGTTGAACTGATAGCGATCGGCGAGGTAACGCATGAACTCATCCACGCGCGGGCTGGCCGGCGGGATGTGCCGGCCCACGGCCACGTCGTGTTCGGGCCGTGAGCGCCATTCGCCGGGGACCATGTTGAAATCCCGACCGGCGCCGGTGACTACCAGCATTGACGGGTCGGCGTCGCGATAGAACTCGCGATGAAGCCAGCGAATGAAGTCCACCGAAGCAGGCTCAGGCAACGCGCCCTGTCGAGCGAGCTGATCGATCGCGGCCTGCACCCGGACGTGCGACGCGGCTTCGATCTGCAGGTTCCTGCGTGCGGGATCGGCCTCCAGATCGCCGGCGAGCGCCCGCTCGATATCGCGCGGCCGCGTGTTGTTCCCCTCGATCAGGTTGCTGTAGTACGAGTTCATGATGCGCACGACATCCGCGAGATTCGCCGCGGTGAGGGGATGGAGCCGGTTGCCGAGGTTGGCGGCCGAAGAGGCGAGCTCCGCGACTAGATCGGTGACCTTTTCGGGTAAGGCCTCAAGTCTGGCCGGCTCGATACGCTGGGTTGTGTCGATCATTTGGCCTATAATTTACGCTAGTTATTGTATAAAACATAACCAAAATATTAACAATATATCATTATTGGCCGATTATCAGGCCGATCATTTGGCCGATCTTCATGTTGACCGGTCACGACGGACCACCAGGTAGGTGACCGAGGCGGCGACGATACAGGCGGCGAAGCCGAGCCATTCATCACGCGTCAGGCCGGTCAACAGCCAGACAATGACGGCGCAGGCCAGCCACGGCACCAGGGCTGCGAGCGGCACCCGGAATGCGGTGCCTCCCGCCCCGATCGCAGTCGAAGGGACCTCTTGCACTCCCAACTGGCGCAGCCGCCACGAAGCGAGGGCGCAGCCTAGATAGAGCGCGAGTGCCGAGACGTTGGCGAGAATGGCGAGCTTCTCGAAGGTTCCGGAAATCGCCAGTGCCAGGCCGAGCACTGACTGGGCGATGATCGCGGCCTGAGGTGTCCGGTGCACGGGATGGACGGTCGCCAGCGCGCGCGGCAGGAAACCATCGCGGGCCAGGGCGAACACCATGCGCGGGATCGACAGCGTCATGCCGCCGAGATACCCGAACATCGAGAGGGCGGCGCCGCCCAGCAGCAACGCGCGTGCCCAACCCCCCAGCGACGCGCCGGCGGCATCCGCTAGTGGCGACACGGTGGCCTGTGCGAGACCGCTGCCGAGAATGCCCTGCGCCACCATCTGCAGCGCGATGTACAAGACCGTGATGCCCACCATGGCCAGGGCGATCGCCCGCGGCACCGTGCGTGCCGTATCGCGCACTTCGCCGCTTGGCACCAACGCGCATTCGATGCCGGCAAACGCAAAAATCAGCAGCAGCGAGGTTCGCGCGACATCGCCGGCCGCCGGCATCGCGACCACGCGAAGGTTCTCAGTGTCGATGAAGAAGAGCCCGCCGATCGCCACGAGCAGCAGCGGCAGCAGCTTGGCCACCGTCGCGATCGAGTTCAGCCGCACGCCGAGTGTCACGCCTTGCAGGTTGACGAGCGACCAGAATCCGAACGCCACGACGAGGATGCCGATCTCCATCACGCGACCCGCCAGCGCCGGCACCAGCAGCCCGAGGCTCGACGCGAACACGGTCGAGACCGCGGCCGTCGCAAAAGTTCCCAGCATCCAGAGCAGAACACCTGAGAGAAACCCCGCGTATGGGCCGAACGCCGTGCCGACATACGCGTACGGTCCGCCGGTGAGCGAGACCCGGCTGCCGGCGTCGGCGATGCACAGCACGATCAGGCCCATGGCAACCGCGCACACGAGATACGCGATCGGTGCCGCGGCACCGAGCGACCCTGCCACGTTCGCCGGCAACCGGAAGATGCCGCCGCCAATGGTGATGTTGAGGATGGCCGCGGCGAGCCCGAAGGTGCCGATCACGCGGACGAGCGAGTCGCCCTGCGGAGGCGTGATCGAGGAAGGAGGCATGGCGTAGCCTAGCACTCAAGCCCTCCGCCTCCGCCAAGGCTACGGCGGACAAGCAAGCCTCAAGCCCCAAGCCTGATATCGTGTCCCCTGAAATGCGACTCTGGGATATTTCGCCGGCGATCTCCGCGGCCACCCCGTGCTTCCCCGGCGACACCGCCTACGCGCAGCGCTGGAACGCGCGGATCGAACCCGGGTGTCCGGTCAACGTGAGCGCCATCACCATGTCGCCGCATCTGGGCGCGCATGCTGATGCGCCGCTTCATTACGGCCCCGGCGCGAGTGCGATCGGTGCAGTTGACCTGACGCCGTTTCTGGGTCCCTGCCGAGTAATTCACGCCATCGATCGCGGCGCGCTGATCACCCCTGAACATCTCGCGCACGCCGTCGGCGGTCGCGGCGGCGATCCCCTCCTGGGTTTACCGCCGCGGGTGCTGGTCCGTACCTGCCGGCGCGCGCCCACCACCTGGTCGGCGTCGTTCAGCGCGTTTGCGCCACAGACCATCTCGTGGCTGGCCGGACTCGGCGTCCGTCTCGTCGGCATCGACTCGCCGTCAGTGGATCCGGCCGACAGCAAGACGCTCGACAGCCATCAGCAGCTGCTGGCCCACGACATGCGCGTACTCGAAAACCTGGTGCTCGATGAGGTCGAGGCCGGGGATTACGAGTTGATCGCGTTGCCGTTGAAGCTCGTCGCCGCCGATGCGTCACCGGTGCGCGCCGTGTTGCGGTCGTTGGCATCGAGCCCCAAGCCCTCCACCTCCGCCCAGGCTTTGGCGGACAAGCAAGCCCCAAGCCCATGACCACTCGAAGCGACTGCCTGGCCCTCGACGCGGCCGATCCGCTGGCGCCGCTGCGCGCCCAGTTTTCGCTGGCCCGCGCCGACGATCAGGGCGTGATCTACCTGGACGGCAACTCGCTCGGCGCGCTGCCCGCGGCGACCGCCGCGCGGGTTGCCGCGGTGGTGGACGACGAGTGGGGCGTCGGCCTCATTCGGAGCTGGAATACCGCCCCTCGACTCGGCGGACCCCGCTCGGGGCAGGCAGGATGGATTCATCTGCCGCAAATCATCGGCGACAAGATCGCGACCTTGATTGGCGCTGGTGCGGAAGAGGTGGTGGTGGCCGACTCGACCTCGATCAACCTCTACAAGATATTGAGCGCCGCGATGGCCGTCTCGGTCGCGCAAACCCGTTCACCCGCGTCGGCTCGCCTCCAGATTCTGTCGGAGCGGACGAACTTCCCGACCGACCTCTACATTGCCGAAACACTGGCGCAGGCGCACGGGTTCAAGCTCGTACTGGCAGACGCTGACGACATCCTGGCCCAGCTGAACGATCATGTCGGCATCCTGATGTTGACGCACGTCAACTATCGGACCGGCCGGATGTATCGCATGACCGACCTCACGAAAGCGGCGCACACTGCCGGCGCGCTCGTGGTGTGGGACCTGGCGCATTCCGCCGGCGCCGTGCCGGTCGATCTGAAAGGCGCCGACGCCGACTTCGCGGTCGGCTGTGGCTACAAGTACCTGAACGGCGGCCCAGGCGCGCCCGCGTTCGCGTGGGCGCATCCTCGACACGTGGCGTGGATGGATCGCGCGGGCTGGCGCCAGCCGCTTTCTGGGTGGCTCGGTCACGCCGCGCCCTTCGAGTTCACGCCCGACTACCGTCCGGGCGCGGGCATGGCGCGATTCATTTGCGGCACGCCGCCCATGCTGTCGCTGGCGGCGCTCGAATGTGGTGTCGATACGGTGTTGGCAGCCCAACCCTACGGCGGACTTGCCGCGATCCGTGACAAGTCGATCGCGTTGACGGATCTGTTCATCGCGCTGGTCGAGTCGCGATGTGAGGGTCACGGCCTCACGCTGGTGACGCCGCGCGAAGCCGACGACCGCGGCAGCCAGGCCAGCTTCGCGCATGCGACCGGCGCCTACCAGGTCGTGCAGGCGCTGATTGCCAGGGGCGTGATCGGCGACTTCCGCGCGCCCGACATCCTGCGTTTCGGCTTCACGCCGCTCTATACGCGATTCATCGATGTGTGGGATGCCGTCAACCACCTTGAACAGGTCATGACGACCGGCGAGTGGCGCGAGCCGAGATTCAACGTCCGCGGCGTCGTCACGTAAGTTAGCCACCGAGGACACAGAGGACACCGAGTCAATTCTTTCTAAATGCGAACCGGCTTCGAACCGGCCGATACGCATTTGCCGGTTTGGCTCTGTGTTCTCGGTGTCCTCTGTGGCCCTATTGATTTCGAGCGATGTCGTACGAACGCAGCCTCGCCGCGTGGTCGTAGATGTGCGACACGATGATGAGCTCGTCGGCACGAGTGGCATCACTGAAGGCCGCCATCTGTTCGCGAACGGTATCAGGCGAGCCGACAAACGACACGCGCGTCGGCTGGGTGACGCCCGGCACCTCCGATGGGTCGCGCTCCCACTCCTTCGACGGTGGCGGTAACGGAATAGGACGTCCTGCTCGCAGGCTGGCGAACGATTGACGCCCGGACGAGGCGAGAAACCTCGCCTGATCATCCGTGGCGGCGGCGACGACGTTGACGCCCAGCAACAGGTAAGGCTGTTTCAGTTGGTCGGATGGCTTGAACCGCTCCCGATAGATCCTGGACGCCTCATCGAGCAGCGCCGGCGCAAAATGTGACGCGAAAGCGAAGGGCAGGCCGAGCGCGGCGGCGACCTGAGCGCCAAACGTGCTCGACCCGAGGATCCAGACCGGAACCGACAGCCCTCCACCCGGCACCGCGCGCACCGCCTGGCCGGGCTGGGGAGTGCGGAAGAAATCCATCACTTCCATCACGTCCTGGGGGAACGCTTCGGGATCGGTGTTGAGCGTGCGCCGCAAGGCGTAGGCGGCGGCGTGGTCGGTGCCGGGCGCGCGGCCGAGCCCCAGATCGACACGACCCGGAAACAGCGACACCAGCGTTCCGAACTGCTCAGCCACCTGCAGCGGCGCGTGGTTCGGTAACATGATGCCGCCGGCGCCAATCCGAATGGTCTTGGTGCCCGCGCCCACGTGTCCGATCAGCACGGCCGTCGCCGCACTGGCAATGCCCGGCATGTTGTGATGCTCCGCGAGCCAGAACCGCCGGTAGCCCCACTGCTCAGCATGCTGCGCCAGGTCGAGCGTGTTCCGAAACGCCTGCGCTGCCGAGCCGCCTTCGACGATCGGCGAGAGGTCGAGGACTGAGAGCGGAACCACGGCGTTAGTTTGCGAACGCGGCAATGCCGGTCTGGGCCCGGCCGAGAATCAACGCGTGGATGTCGTGAGTGCCTTCGTAGGTATTCACGACTTCCAGGTTCACCAGGTGACGGATCACGCCGAACTCGTCGGTGATGCCGTTGCCGCCCATCATGTCGCG
>SHUG01000121.1 GCA_009694735.1 Acidobacteriota bacterium
CGTCAAGGCCGATCCGGCCAAGACCGATCTGCTCGACCGGGCCATGGTCGAGAATGTGCGGGAGGTGCTGATGGCGATCTCCAAACGAAGTCCGGCACTGGCGGGAATGGCCGCGAAAGGCGAGCTCAAGATTGTTGGTGCCCGCTACGGCCTCGACAGCGGCGCCGTGACGCCGGTGACCGCGGGCAAGTAGCACGCCTACAGCGGCTTAATGGGCACAGAGAGTGACGAGGGCGCCGAAGCGGCCGCGGTCAAGTCCCTGCGGACGAAGGACGATAAGCCGTATTAGCGGCCTCAAGTGTTAACGGAAGTCCCGTTCTCAGACTCAGCGATTAGCGATCAGGGCAGCGGCATCCCCGAAGACGAGGTGTCGCGCGTGCTCGACAAGTTCTTCCGAGGCAGGGGGGCCCCAGGCGGCGGCAGCGGCCTCGGCCTCGCGATTGTGCAGCGCATCGTGCATCGCCACGGCGGCCGCGTGAACAAGAAGATCCTCATCGTCGAAGATGACACCGCAATGGTGCGGATGCTGCGAGACAACCTCGTCTACGAGGGGTTTGTCGTCGAAACCGCCACCGACGGGTCGGAGGCGCTCCGTCAGGCGAGGGTCTTTGCGCCCGATCTCGTGTTGCTCGACCTGATGCTCCCGAGTCTCGCCCGATCGGATGTCGATCATCATCCTCACCGCGCGCACCGGCAAGGACGACAAGGTGAAGGGACTCGAGCTGGGCGCCGACGATTACGTGACCAAGCCCTTCGCGCTCGAAGAACTGCTGGCGCGGGTTCACGCCGTGTTGCGACGGACCCAACCACGCGTGGGGCGGGTGGCGCTCGGGGACCTGCTGATCGACTTTCGGCTGAGTTCGGCGCGGCGGAAGCACACCCCCGTCCCGCTGACCGCCCGCGAATTCGAACTGCTCCACTTTCTGGCGGATCGGGCGGGCAAAGTCATCACTCGCGACGAAATCCTGCGGTCGGTGTGGGGATATCACGAATCCTCGCTCACGCGGACGGTCGACAATTTCGTCGCGAGGCTGCGGCGAAAAATTGAACCCGATTCACGACATCCTCGCTTCATCAAGACCGTCCACGGCGGTGGCTATTCCCTTGTGTTCGAGGCGCCTGCGCGAGAGACAAAGTAATACATCTGCCCGACCGTCGCTTCTCGCGGCCCCTGATAAGATCACGGGCAGTTCTCGTCCCCCAGAGCGACGGCGTCGCCGGGTGGACGACAAATTGCATCACGAGATGGCGATCGAGTCCCGTCGCGGCAGTCCGTTACGTCACTACACCGTAGGCGGTTTGTATTAAGATGGAAACAGTGAGTATGGGAATTAGCAATTTGCGTGCCCGTGTCCGCCGCCTGGTCCTGACCGTCAGCGCTCTGGTCTTCCTGCTCCTGCCGGCCCTGACCTCGGCGCAGACCGCTGAACTGAGAGGCACGGTGACCGACTCCACTGGGGGGGCCTTGCCCGGCGTGGCGATCATGATCCGCAACGAGGCCACGGGCGTCGAGCGCCCGGTGGTCACCGACGAGGCTGGCGCGTTCCGCCTTCCCGCGATGCAGCCGGGGCCCTATGCGATCGAGTCGAGCCTCATGGGGTTCGGAACCGAGAAGCGCCGGGTCAATTTGACGGTCGGCCAGGTCGCGGAGCTGAAGATCCGCCTCTCGCTTGGCGCGCTGGAAGAGAGCGTCCAGGTGGTCGGCGCCGCCGGCGCCGTGGACATCGAAACCAGCAAATCGGGTCTCTCGGCCGTGGTCAGCCACGAACAGTTGTCGGAACTGCCGGTCTTGAACCGCGGCTTCGTCGGCCTGGCGCAGCTGCTGCCCGGTGGCGGCCCAGCGCGGACGGCCGACAGCCGGTTTGGCATCAACACCGCGTTTGGCGGCAGCAATGTGCGCAGCATGTATTCGATGCAGATCGACGGCGGCAACATGGACCACCCCATCTATGGCTTTGCGATCGTCAACGTGAGCCAGGACGCCGTGCAGGAATTCCGCGTGCTCCGGAATCAGTACGACGCGGAGTATTCGCGCGCGGGGACGGCCGTCGTCAACGTCGTGACCCGCTCGGGGACCAACCAGTTTCGAGGCCAGGCCTCGTACTTCGGCCGCGACGACAAGCTGAACGCGAAAAACTCGTTTGCCCGCGTGAAGCCGCCCTTCGATTCGGCCCGCGTCAGCGGCACCCTCGGTGGGCCTATCGTCCCCAACAAGGCGTTCTTCTTCGGCGCGATCGAGTACAACCAGCAGAACTCCGTGCGCATCATCGCGCTGCCCACGGTCAATCCGTTTGCCGCGCAGTTCAACGGGGTGTACGACAACGGGTCGCGCGCCAAGCTCGGCCAGGCGAAGGTGGACTACACGGTCAACCCGCATCATGCGCTGACCGTGCGCTACCTCTACGACAACGACGACATCGTCGAGGACTACGGGTTGGCGGAGAACACGGCGCTCGACTTCAACGACGTGTCGGCCAGCTGGAACTGGACGCTCGGCGGGTCGATGCTCAACAACTTCGTCGCACAGGTGTTCTCACAGGATACCCAGCGGTTCCAACTCACCACCGACACACAAGTGTCGCGTCCCTCGTTCACATCTGGCCGGTCACCGAATCTGCCGCAGGGCTTCCCCCGCAAGCGTTACGCCGTGAATGACACGTTCTTCTGGTCGCCGGGGCGGCACGCGACCAAGTTCGGCGTGCGGATGGCCTATGAGGATCTCAGCTACAACGCCGACTACTACGGCGCCGGCGTCTGGCAGTTCAATACGGATGTGCCGTTCGACAAGAACAATTCCGCCACCTGGCCGACCAAGTTCACGATCGGAAGTGGACCGGCCACGAAGAACTACCGGAACACCGAATGGGGCATCTTCGCCCAGGACGACGTGCGACTCGGCAACCTGACGGTCAACCTGGGAATCCGCTACGACTTCGACACCAACCTTCGCAGCAACGCCTTCATCGCCAGCCTCATCGCCAACCCCCAGTTTGTCGGCCTCGACCGCCTGGTCAAGGCCAACCGCGGCAACGACCTGAACAATATCCAGCCCCGCGGCGGCTTCGCGTGGGACACCAGAGGCGACGGCAAGACGGTCATTCGCGGCGGCTATGGCCTCTATTCGGGACGCAACCGCCCGTGGTTCAACATTCGCGGCGACGTGGTGAGTACCCAGTTCACGGCGGAGATCAGCGACCCGGCGCTGCTGCAGAACTTTCCGGATCAACGGGCGGCTCTCGGCGGACGCACGCTCGAGGATTTCATCAAGACGGCGGGCAATCGCGCCCTCTACCTGCCCGGCGACGACCTCAGCCTGCCCTACGTCCGGAGCGCTACTCTGGGCATGGCCAAGCTGCTGCCCGGCCAGACGACGCTCGAAGTGGACTTCATTCATCAGGAACAGCGGGATCTGCAGACGGGTCGCGACGCCAACCTCCCCAAGGCAGGCCCGCTGACGGCGACCAATCCCCGGCCGTTTCGGCAGTTCTCGTCGGTGACCTTGATCAACTCGCTGACCAACTCCAACTATGACGCGCTGCAGGCGCAACTCCGGAAAAGGTACAAGGGCACGACGTGGCAGGTGTCGTACACGCTGGCCAAGTCCATCTCGGACAACACGAACGACAACGCCAGCACCAATACCGACCCGTGGAACACGTTCGGGAATAACGACAAGGGACTCGACGAGAACGACCGGCGGCAGGCCCTGTCGGTGTCGGTGATCGCGCCGCTCCCCTGGAAGATTCAGCTGGCGACGATCGTGTCGCTGCGCAACGGTAATCCGTGGGACGTGACGGCCGGCGTCGACCTCGACCGCGATGGCAACACGCAGGATCGACCGGCCGGCCTCGTCAAAAATGCGGGCGGCACCAGGAGCGAGACGAACCTGGCGATCATCAACGCTTTCCGGCAGTCACGGAGCCTCGCCCCGATCACGATGGAACAGTTGATCCGCACCTCCGGGGACCGTGTCATCGACCTGCGGGCCACCAAGGCGTTCAGTCTCTCCAGCCACAAGCGCGTGGACGTGTTCGTCGAGGCCTACAACCTGCTGAACGCCGTGAACTTCGAGAACCCGAGCGGCACCATCAGTTCGGCGAGCTTTACCGTCTACACCACCGCGCGCGACGCGCGGCAGATCCAGTGGGGCGCACGCTTCCAGTTCTAAGGCCTATGACAACCCAACCCACGTCCACGGTCATGTCGCGGCGCCCGGCTGCTGCTGCCCTCGTGCTCCTCGTCCTGTCCGCCGCCGCGCTGGCGGCGCAGGCGCCTGGTGCCAAGCCGCCCGACCTTGCGGCCGTTGCCAAGGCATCACTGGCAACGCTCGACGGCACAATCGTGTCGTCGGGACTCACCGAAACCGTGGAGGTGCGGCGCGACCGATGGGGCGTGCCGCACATCTACGCCAAGAACACCCCGGACCTCTTCTTCGCACAGGGGTTCGTCGTCGCCCAGGATCGCATGTGGCAACTCGAAATGTGGCGCCGCAACGGCGAGGGCCGTCTCGCCGAGGTGCTGGGGCCCGAGTACGTGACGCGCGACAAGTTCGCGCGCCTGCTGTCGTTCCGGGGCGATTGGGACGCGGAATTCCACAAGTACCATCCCGAAGGCCGCGTGATCTTTGATGCGTTTGCCAAGGGCGTCAATGCTGCCATCCAGAAGGCGCTCGACGAGGGGCAGGTGCCGGTCGAGTTCCAGATCATGGGCTTCCGCCCACAACCGATGTGGACGGCGCGGACGATCCTGACGCGAATGCCGGGATGGACGCTCTCGCGCAATGCCTCGAGCGAGGTGCAGCGAGCGCTCGATGTCAAAGCGATGGGCATCGCCAAGGTGCAGGAGCTCAAGCCCACCGACCCGGAGAAGGCCTTTGTCGTGCCCGAGGGCCTCGACCTCGACGACATCGACGCGTCGATACTTGACGTCACACGTGACGCCAACAACCTCCGGTGGACTCTGACGCCCCAGCGCGGTCCCGCGGCACCGAGCGCGTCGGCCGGCGCCGGCGACCAGTTGGCGTCGGGCCTGACGCCCAACCCGTGGCTGCGCGAGCCGGATCTGGGCAGCAACAACTGGGTGATCGGCGGCAGCAAGTCGGCGACTGGCATGCCCCTCATCGCCAACGATCCACATCGCGAAGTGGTGAACCCGGCCCTGCGGTACGTGGTGCACCTCAACGCGCCGGGCTGGAACGTGATCGGCGCCACCGAACCCGGCCTGCCCGGCGTCAGCATCGGCCACAACGACCGTCTGTCGTGGGGCTTCACCATTCTCGGGATGGACCAGCAGGACCTGTACGTCGAGGAAACCGATCCCCAGAACCCCAACCGCTATCGTGCCGACGGTCAGTGGAAGGACATGGAGGTCCAGCGCGAGCTGATTTGGGTGAAGGGCCAGAACGACCCCGTGGTCGTCGACCAGAAGTTCACTCGCCACGGGCCCGTGCTCAAGGAGAACACCCAGCGCAATCGCGCGTTTGCCCTTCGTTGGGTCGGCGCCGAGCCGGGCGGGGCCGGGTACCTTGGCTCGCTCAACGTGATGCAGACCAAGAACTGGAAAGAATTCAACGACGCGCTGCCCGCGGCCTGGTATATCCCGTCGCATTCGCTCGTCTATGCCGACGTGGACGGCAACTACGGCTACATGGGCGTCGCGCAGACGCCCATCCGGCCCAATTGGGACGGGCTGTTGCCCGTGCCCGGCAAAGACAGCAAGTACGAATGGGCCGGCTATGTGCCTTTCGACAAGCTGCCCAAGTCGCTCAACGGCAAGGCGGGGTTCTACAACTCGTCCAACAACGACGTGGTGCCCAAAATCGTGCCCGGCTACAACATCGTGTTGGGCTACGAGTACGGCGCGCCTTACCGTCACGACCGCGTGAAGGAAGTGTTGAGCGACCCGAAGAAGAAGTTCACAGTCGCCGACATGGAGCGGCTGCAGCAGGACGTGCTGTCACTGCCGGCGCGTGAGCTGGTCCCGCTGCTCAAGGGGGCGGTCCTCACAAGCCCCGAGGCGAAGGAGGCGCAGCGCCGCTTGCTCGCCTGGGACTTCGTCCTCGGCCGCGACTCGGTCGCGGCCACCATCTACGAGTACTGGGCGCTCAAGCTGGGCCCGCTCGCCTTCGCGCCCAAGGTGCCCGAGACGGCCAAAGACGCCGTGCGCCAGTACGACATGCGCCGGGTGATCTCGTGGATGCAGAAACCGGACAAGGCGTACGGAAAGGACCCGGTCGCGGGCCGCAACAAGATTCTCGCGCAGGCCCTGGACCAGGCGGTCGCCGACATGCAGAAGAAGTACGGCGCCAACTTGGACGCGTGGAAATGGGGCGATATCCACACGACCGATTTCGTCCACCCGCTCGGCGGAAGCGAGGCCACCAAAGCGCTTTTCGCCATCGATCCCGTCCACCGCGGCGGCGATGCCTTCACCGTGCAGGCCGCGTCGAGCGCCACCGAGACGAGCACGAAGCAGACCTCCGGCGCGTCGTTCATGTTCGTGATGGACGTGAAGGACTGGGACAACTCCACCGGCCTCAGTGTGCCGGGGAACTCCGCGCAGCCGCTCAGCCCGCACTACAAGGACCTCATCCCCTACTGGGGCGAGGGCAAGTATTTCCCGCTGGCGTTCAGCCGCCAGAAGGTCGAGGAAGTGACCGCGCATCGGTTGCTCCTGCAACCGGTGCGTGACATCACGCTCACTGGGGTGGCCGGCGGCGACGTGGCGCAGCGAGCCGATGGCAGCGTGGATGTGGAGACGCTCTTCGAGCCCGTGCAGCCCGACCTATTCTCGGCGCAGGGCGCCCAGCCCAACGCCTGGGCCGACTTCGACGGCGACGGCGACCTCGATCTCTTCGTTGGATTCCGCGGAGGGCTGAACCGGTTGTATCGCAACGACAGCGGCAAGTTCGTCGATGTGGCAGCCGCGGTGGGCCTCGTCGACTTCAACGAAACCCGCACCGCCGCGTGGGGCGACTACGACGGCGACGGCGATCCTGATCTGTTCGTCGGGTTCGCGCGCAGCACGACCGTGCCCAACCGGCTCTACCGCAACGACGGCGGCAAGCACTTCGTGGACGTCGGCCACCAGATGGGCGTGGACGTCTTTGCCACCACGCGGCAGGCCTCGTTCATCGATGTCGACAACGACGGTGATACGGACCTCTATGTCGCCTACCGCGATCGTCCCAACGCGCTCTATCGCAACGACGGCGGCGTGTATCACGAGGTCGCCGCCCAGCTGGGCCTCGCCGACCCGCGCAAGACGGTCGGCGCCGTGTGGTTCGACATGGAGGGCGACGGCGACCTCGATGTGTTCGTGGCCAACCAGGACGGCGACCTCAACGGCTTCTTCCGCAACGACGGCGGCAAGTTCACCGACATTGCGAAGGCGCTGGGGATGGATGGCGCCGGCCGGCCGCTTTTGTTCGGCGGCGTCGGACCGAGCGTGGTGGACTTCGATAACGATGGCGACCTCGATCTCTACATGGCCAACTACGGTCCCAACGCGATGTACCGCAACGACGGCGGAGGCCATTTCACCGATGTGGCGGCCGATCTCGCCATCGCCGGCGACTATCACGCGGTGACGTCGGTGTGGGGCGACTATGACAACGACGGCCGCCCCGACGTCTACGTGACCAGCTTCCTCGGCACGGTCATGTACGTGCGTGACTACCTGTATCGCAATGAAGGCGCGATATTCCGGGACGTGACGCCGTCAAACATCCTCAAGCACGACGCCACACACGGCGTGCAGTGGATGGACTACGACAACGACGGCGACCTCGATCTGGCGCTCGCCGACAACGGCACAACGGGAGGGGTGCATTTCCTGTTCAGGAACCGCCTCCCCGCATCCGCGCGTCAGCGCGGGTTGAACGTGATGGTGGTCGACGGACGTGGCCGCTACACGCGAGCGGGCGCCGAAGTGCGCGCCTACAAGGCCGGCACGCGGACGCTGCTCGGTACGACCATCGTCGACACGGGCAGCGGATACTGCTCGCAGAACTACGCGCCGGTGCATCTCGGGTTCCCGACGGCCGATCCCGTGGACATCGAAGTCACCTCGCTCACCGCATCGGGCCGCCAGGTCACGCGCGTGGCGGGTGTCGATCCGAAGGCGCTGGCCGGCAAGCCCCTTGTGGTGCGGGCGGGCCCGCCCGTCGGGGCCACGGCGCAACCGCACTAACCCCAGTGCTCGTCTGAGTTGAAATAGTTCTTGATTCGGAGATCGGCGTGTGATCTCATGCGCGGATGGCCGAACCGTATTCGATCGAGATGAGGGAGCGTGTCGTGCTCGTGTATGAGTCCGGCGCAGGGGGTTACGCTGCCGTCGGCGCTCGATTTGCGAGACGATAAGCCGTATTAGCGGCCTCAAGTGTCAACATAAGGCCCGTTCTCAGACCCAGCGCCGACCAGGCCGCTTCTCAGCATGTCCACGAGATCGGATCAAGCCCACACCAGACTCGCGCGCCTTCACGGCGTTGAGCCATTCGAGCTGTCTGAGCGAACCACGGACGACGTGTCCGGCCGGGGAGATAGGTAACAGATCAGTCCGGGGACATGGGTAACACTGTTTGGTCCTCCCACGCCCTGTGGGAGCCGGGGAGCGCACGTTCTTCAGTGCGCTCCCCGGCTCCTACAGGGCGGTCGCCGGTGCGCCGGCGGGC
>SHUG01000122.1 GCA_009694735.1 Acidobacteriota bacterium
CGGTGGCCACGAGGGCGAAGATGAACGCGTCGGGAATCCAGCGTTCCGTCCAGGCGGTCAGGGCCAGCGCCGCGCGGCCTAGGGCGCCAGGCTCGTCAGGCGCGGTGGCGGCCGGTCTCTGAGATGGGGGCATGTTGGGGGAACCTTAGCACTGGTCTGCGGTCTGGCAAATCTGGAAGGCGGCGGATACACTGCGCCGGTGTCCATATCTCGCCTGTTGGTTGTCCTGACTTCGTGCCTCGTCATGGTTGCCTCGCCACTCGAGGCGCAAATCAGCACCGCTGTGATCGACCAGCACAAGGCGGCGCTCGAACGGCAGACGACCGACCCCGATCAGAAGCGTGACGGTGGCACCCAGCCCAGGGACTGGGAGTACCAGCTCGCCGACGGCGTCCGCACGCGCCAGGTCACGTTTTATGTCGACGGCGGCGTGCCGTTGTACGGCAAGCTGTTCCTGCCGAAGGGTTTCACCGCCACCGGAAAGTATTCCGCGGTTGTCGTTGGCCACGGCATCAATGCCCTGTCGATCGGCATCGAGAAGTTTGCCTCGCGGTTTGCCGAGCGCGGCCTGGTGGCGATGGCGATCGATTACCAGAGCTACGGCTTCAGCGGCAGCGGTTCGGACGACCTGCGGCTGCTCGACCCCGACCCGACGACCGATGCGGCGGCGGTGACCGAAGCCGAGCGGCGGCTGATCGTCAAACGAACCAATCTAAACAACGTGCACGAGGTCGCGGACTTCCGCGCGGCCGTGTCTTTCCTGCAGGGCGAGCCCGGTGTTGACCCCGATCGCATCGGCATTTGGGGATCGAGTAACGGCGGCGCGATCGTGATGGCGGTGGCCGCGCTCGATGCGCGCGTCAAGGCGGTGGTATCGCAAGTGTCGGCACCGCGTCCCGCCGCGCGCGGCCCCGTGGCGGTGGCCGCCAACCTTCTGCAGGATGCGATCGTCCGCGTGCGCACCGGCCAGGGCGGCGAAGTGGATGGCGGCTTCTCGTTCCGCAGCAAGATCGATGCGTGGTCGAACCAGCGCAACCGCGACGTCCGGCCCGGCACCACCCTCGATCAGATTCGGCCGACGACCGCGGTGCTGCTGATTCCGGCGGAGAAGGATGAACTGACCGGCGGCGCCGCGGGCGCGATTGAAGCCGCCAAGTTCCTGAGCGGACGTGGCGTGCCCAGCCAGGCCGTCGTGCTGCCCGGACTCATGCACTTCCAGGCGTACTCGTACGCGGGTTTTGAAGTGGGGTCGTCGCTGGCCGCCGATTGGTTCGTGAAATACCTGGCGTCGCCGTCCACCGTGCCTCCCAGCGCGCATCCGGTGGCGACCCCCGCTCCGGCCGTGGCGCCAACCGCGCCGGTCGCGGGAGCCGCGGGCAAGGACGTCCGTTTCTTCAGCGAAGCGGTGTCCATTCACGGCAGGTTGTTCTATCCGCCGGGCTTCTCAACCACGGGCGCTGCGCCGGCGGTGGTCCTGGCGCCAGGCTGGGGAGAAACGGCTGCGGCGACGGAAAAAGTCGCCGCACAGTTTGCCGCCAAGGGCATCGTGGCTCTGGCGATCGATTACCGCGGCTGGGGCAAGAGTGGCGGCTTCATCTACCTGGCGGATAACACGCGCTGGGACGATCGGCTGCGCTTCTCGCAGCACACCTCGAAAGTGCGGATTCGCCGTAAGCGGTTGCTTCCTGAGGCGCAAGTGATCGACATCCGTAACGCCATCACCTTCCTGCAGGGAGAGCCGGGTGTGGATGCCGCGCGCATTGGCGTGTGGGGCACGGGCGTCTCGGGCGGGCACGTCGTGGCCACCGCCGCCGCCGACGCCCGCGTCAAGGCCGGCGTGGCCGTGGCGCCCGTCATGGCCGGCAAAGACATGCCGCGCCAGTCGTTCAGCCCGACGGCGACCGAGCGTGCCGACCTGGTGCGCCTGGCGCGCTCGGGACCAGCGCCCGCCACCGCGGCGGCGGCCACCGCCATGAACGCGGACGAAGCTCGTCTGGCCCTGGCGCAATACCTGCCGTTCACGCTGCTGGATCAGATCCCGAAATCGTCGGCGCTCCTGTTCATCACCGAGGAACGCGGCGATGCCGCCGTGGATGCCGCCGTCCAGTGGTTCCTGAAGAATCTGTGAGTCGCCTGCGCTGGCTGCCCGTCGCGATCGCAGTGGCGAGCGTCGTCGCGATGGCGTCAACGGTGACGGCGCAGCGGGTCGCTCCGGCCGCCTGGGGCGGTTGGCTTGCGGTCGGATTGATGTTGCTGCTGTGGCAATTGCGGGCGCATGGGTGGGAGCGTGAGTACGCTCGCCTGATGGCCGCGTCGAGGCAGACGCGGACGAAGTCCGGCGTGCGGCCGCCGTCGGGTGTGCGGCGTGCGCCGAAGGCGCCGCCGGTTGATGCGTTCGGTGAACTGGAAGCGCTGCTGGAGCCCGCGCCGACCACCGGCGCCCTCAGTCGCCGGCCGGGCGACTAGTCCACTGGGACTAGAGCGACGCAATCAGTTTCGACACCACCGCGGGATCGGCCGGCTTGACCAGGTGATGGTTGAAGCCGGCTGCCGACGAACGCCGCCGGTCCTCCGTCTGTCCCCATCCCGTCAGCGCCACGGTCACCAACGACTGACCCCACGGCTCCGCGCGCATGCGCCGCGCCGTTTCGTGGCCATCCATCGTGGGCATGCCAATGTCGAGAAACACGATGTCGGGGCGGAAGTCGGCCGCCGCATGGATCGCCGTCTCGCCGTCGTGCGCCGTGCGGGTGTCGTGGCCGCCGAGCGACAGCAGCATGGCGAGTGATTCAGCGGCGTCGGCGTTGTCGTCGACCAGCCGGATCATTTGCGCCACCTGGCGCTCCATGATCTCGCGCGCCTGCGCGGCCGCCGCCGCGTCATGACCGGCGAACTTCAGGATGTGAAGCCCCGAGCTGATCGGCGCCAGTGGATTGCGCAGCTCGTGTGCCAGCGTGGCGAGAAAGTCATCCTTGCGTCGATCGGCCTCGCGCAGGGCGTCGACCGCCCGTTGTTGTTCGGTAATGTCGATGCCCAGGCCATAGAGCATCCGCGGGTGGCCTTCACCGTCGTAGGTCGCCTTGCCGCGCGCTTCCATCCAGCGCCATGCCCCAGTCACCGCGTGCCTGAACCTGAACTCGACCGCGTAGTCCTGTCGCGTCAGGAGGGCAGCGTCGATCGCGACGGGCAGGCGTTCGCGATCCTCGGGGCCGACCAGATCGAACAGCCGCATGCGGCGGTAGTCATGGTCGGCCGGATCGAGGCCGAACAGGGTGGCCAGCTCCGGCCTCCACCAGACCGTATCGAGCGCCAGGTCGCGTGACCACGCGCCCTTCTTGCCGGCGCCCATGGCCAGCGCCAGCACGTCGTGGTTCTTGCGCAGCTTCACTGCCGCACGCGCACCCTCCACGGCGAACAGCGTCCGCTCCGCCACCTGCTCGACGATCTCGGCGTCGGCGAGCCCCCAGGTGCGCGGCGTGCCGTCGCACACGGCCATCACCGCCACCAGGCGTTGCGACCGCAGCAACGGCACGCAGATCATCGAGACGATCTGCATCCGCTCGTAAGTCTGCTGCGCGGCGGCGGCATCGGTCAGCGGATCGCGGCGAACATCCGCGATGACGACCGTGCGGCCCGCCTTCAACTCGCCGACCATCAACGGGCCGAACACCTCGATGGGGTAGCGGCACGCCGTTGGTGTAGCCCCGCGTGATCTCGATCACCTCGCTCTCGGTGTCGACCTCGCCGTAGGCACAACGCGCCACCTCGAAGTGCAGGCCGGCGCGGGTGACGATCTCCTGCATCACCATCGCCGGGTCGTGGAGGCCACGGGTGGCGTCGTGAATGCCTAACAACAGCCGGTGGGCCTCTTCACTGTGCGGCAAGCGCGCTTCGGCCACCTTGCGTTCGGTGACGTCGCGGGCGGTGGTCGAGGCGCCCATGGTGTGGCCGTGGCGGTCGTGTGCCGGCGACACCGTGAGGGAGAGGTCGCGGCGCTGGCCCGAGTTGGTAACGCGCATCACCTCCAGGCGTTCGGCACGCGGACCCTCCCGCATGCGCGCGAGCAGCGACAGTTCCTGATCGTGCTGATCGGGCGGCACCAGCATCATGACCGACCGGCCGACGGCTTCGGCGGCGGTGTAGCCAAAAAGCCGTTCGGCGCCCTTGTTCCAGGAGGTAATCCGTCCCTCCAGTGTCGTGCTGATAATCGCAGCGTCGGATGAGGCGACGATCGCCGCGACCAATGATTGCGCTTCGACCCTGGTCTCGAGCGCGAGGTTCGCGCTCGAGAGCTGGCGCTTTCCGTCCTCCAGGCGCCGCTGCGCGGTCCGCGTCGCTTCGCCGAGCGCGATGATCGACGCGCACGAGGCAAGGTAGACGCCGATGGAAAGCGCCTCCGCGACTGGCGGACGCGTCAGGATGTTGCCGGAATCATCAGCGCGTCCATCACGAGAAGTCCGCCGATGGCGGTAAACAGCGCGGGCCGCCAGCTGCCGTACCAGACGACAAAGGCGACCGCCGAGAAGGTGGTCGCCAGCGGAAAGGCCTGGCCCATGACCGGCGTGAGAGCCGCACGCGCCAGGACCGCGACGGCAAGGGGCGCGACCGCGACCGCGTAACTGCGGATGGGTGAAGCGTTCAGGGATGACATGTCATGGTCGGTGTGGGGAGGCGCGGCCTGACTTCGATTCTAGCGGAAGTGAGACATGAAAAAGGGGCGGGAGCCAGTGGCCCCCGCCCCTTCGTTCTTCGTAATTTGTTCTTCGTTATTCGCAGCTTACTGACGTGCCGTCGCCGGGCGGATCTCGCTCTGCGGCAGCGCGAGCGAGATGTACTCGCCCGTGTAGTTGCCGCCGCTGACGCCGACCACGATGTACTGGCGGCCGCCGACCGAGTAGGTCATCGGCATGCCGACGATGGGCGCCGGCAGCAGCACTTCGCCCAGCTGCGCGCCGGTCTGCTTGTCGTAGGCGCGGAGCATGGCGCCGCGGGCCCGGCCCGGAGGCGCCGTGAACTGCGGATCGCCCACCACGACCACGGTCTTGGTGATCAGCACGCCCACGCTGCCGCCCTGGCCGGTCTTCGGAATGTTCAGGCCCTTCAGCAGCGGGTGATTGCGAATGGCATCAGGCGTATCGCCGTGCGGCACCTGGAACAACAGCTTGCCCGGGTTCTTGAAGTCGATCGCGGCCAGCACGCCGTAGGGCGGCTTCACGATCGGCAGGCCCTCGAGGCCCTCGGCGAGGGCACGACGGCCCGTGCCGCCGGGGAAGTTGACGCCGGCAGGCGGCGCGGCGGGCGCACCAGGCGCAGCGGCCGGACGCTCGACCCGCAGGCCGTAGTTCGGTTCGGACTCCCAGCGCGGCGTGCGGTTGGCCTTGTTCTCGGGGCTCACCTTGTGGAATTCCTCTTCGTCGTAGTGGCCGACCGTCACGTTGGTCATGCCCGCCTGCGAGTAGAAGATGCCGGTTTCCACGTCGAAGCCGGCGCCGGGCCAGTTGGTGCCGCCAGCGGTGTTGCCGATGTTGATGCCGCCCATGAGCTTCGACTCCGGACCCGTCGGGGGCACGTACGGCGTGGGCTCCCAGCGGAACAGCGACAGATTCTTCAGTGCCTGGGCCTTGAGCGCGGGCGTGAAGTCGACGAGGTCACTCTCCGCGATAAAGATGCGGGCGTAGGGTGGCGGCTTGGTCACGAACGGCTGCGTCGGCGACGTCTGCTCGTGCTTCATCGTCGACTGCGGAACCGGCCGCTCGACGATCGGCCAAATCGGTACGCCGGTGATGCGGTCGAAGCAGTAGAGCCACCCCTGCTTGGAGGGCACGGCCACGATCTTGCGCATCGTGCCTTCGATCATGGTGTCGATCAGCAGCGGCGCTGATGACATGTCGTGGTCCCACAGCGGGTGGTGCACGAACTGGAAGTGCCACTTGCGCACGCCGGTCTTCAGGTCCACCGCGACCAGCGACTCGGCGAACAGGTTGTCGCCGGGGCGGTTGCCGCCGTACTCGTCAATGGTGGGCGTTTCCACCGGCAGGTAGACGATGCCGGCCTCGGGATCGGCGGTGATCTGCGTCCACACGCCGTTGTTGCCGGTGTAGCCGGCCGACTCGTTCTTCCAGGTGTCGAAGCCGAACTCGCCGCGGCCGGGGATGCCCTTGAAAGCCCACAGCAGCTTGCCGGTCCTGGCGTCGAATGCGCGGGCCTGGCCCTGTACGTTGGTGGCGTACTCGTAGCCAAGTCCTTCGAACATCGAGGAGCCGACGAGAATCACGTCGCCGACCACGGTGGGCGTCGAGTGGAGGCCGATTTCCGACTTCTCGATGTCGGCCTGCCTGCCGTTGATCATGATGCCGACCTTGAGGTCGACCACGCCGGTGCGGCCGAAGCCCGCGACCGGTTGACCGGTCTTGGCGTTGAGCGACACCAGCTGATAACCGGTCGTCACGTAGACAACGCGGTCGTCGCCCTTGCCGTCGGTCCAGTAGGACAGGCCGCGACCCGACAGTTGGCGGGGGGCCCAGCGTGTGGCGCGCTCGCCCTCATCCATGCTGTAGGTCCACTTGATCTCGCCCGTCCGGGGCTCCACGGCGATGACGGCGCGACGGGTGCCGGCGGTCGCATAGAGCATGCCCTTGACCATGATGGGCGTGCCTTCGAGCTTGGTTTCTGGCCGGGGACCGAAGTTGTCGGTCTTGACGCGCCAGGCCACTTCTAATTTGCTGAAATTGCTACCGTTAATCTGATCGAGGGGCGAGTACTTGCTGCCGCGAAGATCCGCGGTGTACATCGGCCACTCGCCGTTCTTGGTGCTCGGCATCGGGCTGGCCTGTCCGGATACGAGTGGGGCAACCCACGCGTAAGCCGCGACGAGCAGCACCAGTGCGGGCACGACCCGAATTGCGATGCGCTTCATGCGTTTTCTACTCCTGCAAACTGGGAACAAAGAGGTCGACCGAATCCTTCCCGATTCGATCGCAATATGATAACGCCTTTTAGGGGGAATGGAGACGGGTAGGACGGTCTACACGCTGTCTTTGAGGCGCCGAACCTCGTCGGGCGTCAAGTCTCGCCATTGCCCCGGCTTCAGCCGGCCCAGGCCGATCGGCCCCATGCCAATCCGGCGCAAGTCGCGCACCGGCAACCCAACCGCCCGGCACATCTTGCGGATCTGGCGGTTGCGGCCTTCCCGCAGCGTGATCGTCAGCAGGGTGGTTGGCTTGTGACCCTTGACCGTGGTGCCGGCATGGACATCGGCTGGCGAGGTCCGGCGGCCATCAATGAACACGCCCTTGCGAAGTTTTTCCATGGCCTTCGGGTCGGGCACGCCGAGCACGATCACTTCGTAGACCTTGTCGACTTCATGGCGCGGATGCGTGAGCTTCGCGGCGAGATCGCCGTCGGTCATCAGCAACAGCAGGCCTTCCGAGTCAAAATCGAGACGTCCGACGGGATAGATGTAAGCGCCCTCGCCAATCAGGTCCATGATCGTCGGCCGGCGCTCGGGATCGCTCCGCGTGGTGACGTAGCCCTTGGGCTTGTAGAGAACGATGTAGCAGTTCTTGACGTCGAGTTTGATGCGTCGTCCGTCGACCTTGATGGCGTCTTTGGCGGGATCGGCCTTGGTGCCGAGCGCGCGCACGGTGTCGCCGTTGACCGTCACCCGGCCCTCGAGAATCATCTGCTCAGAGGCGCGCCGCGACGCCACGCCGGCCGTGGACAAGATTTTCTGGAGACGAACGCCGGGACCCGTGTCTTTGCTCACCGGTTCATTATGCCGCGCCAGAACCGTGCCAGTCGCCAGACTTCGGTGAGACTGGGCGTGCGGTTGACCTCGGCGTGCGTGATCAACTCGCTCAGTAGGCCGGTGACGTCGGCCTTGCCCTTCAGGTGTTCCGCGAGCAACACCGTTTCCACCGAAGGAATCACGTTGTCGTCGACGCCGTGCAGCAGCAACACCGGCGCCAGCGGCGGCGCGGCGCGCTCGGCCGACAACGCCGGCATGCCGGGATGATCCTTGAGGGCATCGGCAATCGGCAGCAGGATCGGGCCGAGCTTGTCGACGGCGCGGTCGTTCACGTAGGTCATCAGCGTGCGCGACGGCTCCGGCAGTGTTCCGGCGTATGCCTTCATCTCTTCGAACACCTGCAGCGCCCTCGCCCGATCGGTCATGGCCAGCGACGAGGCGAGCAGGAAGCCGTCGATGCCGCGGCTGAGCGCCGCCACTTGATCGGGCGGCACCACGCGGTCGGCGAGGCTGAGCAGTACCACCGCCACGCCGTAGTCGTGCGGTGGATGCACGCCCACCTGGTCGGCGCCGACCACCGCCGAACTGCGCTTGGCGCGTTCGAGATCGCCCAGCACCTCCCCTGAACACAGGTAGTGCATCACCCGGGCGAGGTCGCCGTGACCACCGAACGACAGCACGAACGCCACCCGAGTGCGGATCGACTCGCGACCTGCCGCAACCACGGACAGGCCGCCGGAGAAGCTGATGCCGAGCAGGCCCACCTTGCCATCGGGCGCGTACTGCGGCTGCGCGCTGGCCCACAGCACGGCGTCTTCGATGACGTCGGTGACTTGCGGCGTGATTTTGAACTTCTG
>SHUG01000123.1 GCA_009694735.1 Acidobacteriota bacterium
GGGCTCGGGCTCTCCGAGCCCTCGTTGGGAAGTGCTCGGCCCCACCAACGAAGTGGCCCCAGGATGCGAGCGTAGCGAGCGACCCCTACGAGGCGCGAAGCGCCGAGCCCCACGCAGGCCCTTGGCCAGCGCCCTAATCGAGCACCCTGTTGCACTTGATGCACCTGATCCTGTATTATCTCGTTCATCCGGATTGACGGATACATGACCCAGATCCTTGACCACATGGCCGTGCTGGCCGACCCAATCCGCTGCCGGATGCTGCTGCCGCTCGAACGGCACGAGCTGACGGTCAACGAAATCTGCTCGGTCTTGCAGTTGCCGCAGTCCACGGTCAGTCGCCACCTCAAGACGCTGGCCGACGATGGCTGGGTGGTGTCGCGGCGGGACGGGACGAGCCGGTTCTATGGCATGACCCTGGAGGTCCTGGATTCTGGCGCGCAGCGGCTCTGGCCCCTGATCCGCGAACAGCTGTCAACCACCAACGGCGCCGAACAGGACGAACGCCGGCTGAAGAGCGTGCTGTCGCGCCGCCGCTCGAAATCTGAAGCGTTTTTCGCGTCGGCATCGGGACAGTGGGATCACCTGCGCTCGGAACTGTTCGGCGACCGGTTTCACCTTCACGCGCTGCTGGCGCTCGTCGAACCAAACCTGACGGTCGGGGACCTCGGGTGCGGAACGGGACAGGTGAGCGAGCTGCTTTCGTCCCACGTCGCCAAGGTGATTGCCGTCGATGGCTCCACCGACATGGTGCAGGCGGCCCGCCGGCGCCTGAAGGGCAACCCACACGTCGAGCTCCGCCGCGGCGACATGGAAGCGCTGCCGATCGACGACGCGCAACTGGACGTCGCGATCCTCGCGCTGGTGCTGCATCATGTGCCCGAGCCGGTGCGCGCCCTCGCGGAAGTGAGCCGCGTGCTCAAGCCGGGCGGCCGCCTACTGATCGTCGACATGCTGCCCCACGACCGCGACGAGTATCAGCAGCAGATGGGACACGTCTGGCTCGGCTTTTCCGAGAAGACCATCAGGAAACATCTCGCGGCCGCCGGCTTCGACAAGCCCAAAGTCACCGCCCTGCCGACGGAAGCCAACGTCAAGGGGCCGAGTTTGTTTGTTGCGACAGCGAAGAAATTAACGAAGAACGAATAGCGAAGAACGAATAACGAAAGCAACAAGGAGAGAGAGACATGGCAACTGCAGTGAACGAAGTGCACGCGTTTGACCTAACCAAGCAGGCCGGCCGTGAACCATTCAAGGTTCGCGACCTCAGCCTGGCCGAGTTTGGCCGCAACGAAATTCGCCTGGCCGAACACGAAATGCCAGGGTTGATGGCGCTGCGCACGCGCTACGCCGGCAAGACCCCGCTCGCGGGCGCGAAGATCATGGGCTCGCTGCACATGACCGTGCAGACCGCCGTGCTGATTGAAACGCTGACCGCGCTCGGCGCCGACGTGCGCTGGGTGAGCTGCAACATCTTCTCGACGCAGGACAGCGCCGCGGCCGCCGTGGCCGTTGGCCGTCCCGAATCGGGTGGCACCGTCGCCAACCCGCGCGGCACGCCGGTGTTCGCATGGAAGGGCGAGACGCTCGCCGAATACTGGTGGTGCACGGTCGAGGCCCTGATGTGGCCCGATGGCAGCGGCCCGACGATGATCCTGGATGACGGCGGCGACGCGACGCTGTTCGTGCACAAGGCGCTTGAGTACGAGAAGGCCGGCAAGATCCCGGCGTTCAACCCCGACCAGGATGCTGAAGAGTGGGGCGTGATTCTCGAGACCCTGACCAAAGAGCTGAAGGCCAAGCCCGGCGTGTGGTCGAAGATTGCCCTCGGCATCAGGGGCGTCAGCGAAGAAACCACCACCGGCGTGCATCGCCTGTATGAGATGACCGCTGCCAACACCCTGTTGTTCCCGGCCATCAACGTCAACGACTCGGCGACCAAGAGCAAGTTCGACAACCTCTACGGCTGCCGCCACTCGCTGATCGACGGCCTCAACCGCGCCAGCGACGTCATGCTGTCGGCCAAGGTCGCGGTGGTGTTCGGTTACGGCGACGTCGGCAAAGGCTGCGCCCAGGCGCTCAAGGGCCAGGGCTGCCGCGTGATCGTCACCGAGATCGATCCGATCTGCGCGCTGCAGGCGGCGATGGAAGGCTACCAGGTCACGACCATCGATGACGTGATTGACACCGCTGACATCTTCATCACGGCGACCGGCAACAAGAACATCCTGACCGTCGAGCTGATGAAGCGCATGAAGGACAAGGCGATCGTCGGCAACATCGGCCACTTCGACAACGAGATCGACATGGCCGGCCTCGCCAAGGGCGGCGCCAGGCGCGTGCAGATCAAGCCGCAGTACGACGAGTGGATCTTTCCGGCCGAAGGCAAGCGCCCCGAACACAGCATCCTGGTGCTGGCCGAAGGCCGCCTGCTCAACCTCGGCTGCGCCACCGGTCACCCCTCGTTCGTGATGTCGTCGTCTTTCACGAACCAGGTGCTGGCGCAGATCGACTTGCACCTGAGCATGAACGGCCAGCCGACGCTGTCGGGCACCAACTACGATGCCAACCGCGTCTACATTCTGCCGAAGAAGCTGGATGAAGAAGTGGCGCGCCTGCACCTCGGCAAGTTGGGCGTGAAGCTCACGACGCTGAGCAAGGAACAGGCCGATTACATCGGCGTCGCGGTTGCAGGACCGTACAAGCCGGCACACTACCGCTACTAGTCATGAAACTGCCGTTGTTGTGGGTGGCCTGTTGCTGCGCGGCGCTGGCCGGCTGCGGCGGGTCCACCCCGACCGGTCCGTCGAAAAGCCCGACGCTGTCACGGACGCGCTTCCTGGCGTTCGGCGACAGCATCACGGCCGGCGAGGTTACCAGCCCGCTCGGGCTGGTGACCGACGGCAGGGCCCGGCTCCCGGGTTCCAGTCGCGGCCTGATCGTCGTGCCGGCAGCGTCGTATCCCTCGCAGCTGTTATCGCTGCTGCAGGTGAACTATTCGATGCAAGCGTCAGCGTTGGTGATGAGCAACCTGGGCGTCCCCGGGGAAAGTGTCCTCGAGGGCGAGGTGCGATTCCCCGGCGCCATGGTGGTGAGCCAGGCCGACGCTGTGCTGTTGATGGAGGGTGTGGTCGGCTTGCCGATCGCCGGTCCCGATCAGTCGACCGATGTCGTGCGGCGCATGGTGCAAGTGGCCAAGGTGCACGGCGCCCGGGTCTTCGTCGGGTCGATGGTACCAGCCATTGAAGGCCGGCCACGGTCGCCGTCGCCCGCCGCGCTGGTGGCCTACAACCTGAAGCTCCAGCAGATGGCGCGCGAAGAAGGCGTGCAGTTTGTTGATCTTTACAACGCGCTGCTGGCGGAGGCCAACACCGTGATCGGTGTCGATGGCTTGCATCCCACCGAGGTGGGATACAAGCGCATCGCCGACGTTTTCTTCGTTGCCATCCAGGCCAACCTGGAAGTGAAGTAGTTACTTCAGCGAGACCTTCTGGACGCGCCAGTTTGTGCGTTCACCAACCAGCAGTTCCGACTCGTTGCGGCAGTCGATCGAGTTGGCGAGGCCGAATTGCTTCGCCATCTTTCCGGCCGTGCCGAACTTGCCGACCACCTTGCCGTCCAACTGCACTTTGTAGATCGCCGCATCTTCCATGCCATCGTCGTCGCCGGCATGCGAGACGTAGAGATGCTGTGTCGCGCCACGCGTGAGGCACATCGCGATCGGCGTGCCGACGCCGCCAAATTCTGACTTGAAGGCCCCTTCCGCGTCGAACACCTGGATGCGCTTGTTACCGAGGTCAGCGGCGTAGACGTTGTCATTAGCATCGATGGCCAACGCCTTGATGCCGGTGAACTGACCGGGTTCCTTGCCCGTTGAGCCCCAGTGCTTGATGAAGCGGCCCTCCTTGTCGAACTTGGCAATGCGGTTGTTGTTGCCAATGCCGTCGGCGACGTAGATGTTGCCGGCGCGATCCCATGCCACGTCGGTGGGACGGCTGAAGCTCGAGCCGGGGGTGCCGGAACCCGCCGCGCGACCAGCCTGACCGCCGCCGAAGCCGCCCGCCGGGCCGGCTGCCGCAGGCGGACCACCGGGCGCCGCACCCGCCGGAGCATTGGGACGCACGCTGATGGTTTCAGGCTTGCGGCCCAGCACCAATGCCACGCGGCCTTCAGTGTCGAACTTCACCACCTGGCTGGCGCCCTCATCGATCGTCCAGACGTTGTCTTGCGGATCGATGCGCAGGCCAATCGCGGCGTTGAAGCCGTAGACGTCCTGGCCGAACTCGCGCAGGTATTTGCCGCTGGCATCGAACTGAAACAGACGCGAGCCGCCACGATAGAACGTGCGGTTGTCACCGAGCGTGGCGTACGGATGACCGGCGCGGTGATAGACGAAGATCATGCCCTTGGAGTTGGCGCCGACGCCGCCGACTTCGCCGACGTAGACGTCGTTGGGCGTCTTGAGGACATCGCTGGTGCTAAACGCGATCTCCGGAATGCCCGACTGCGCGATGAGCGAGCCGCCCAGGAACAAGGTGCCTAGCGTGCATAAGGTGCGATTCATGATGCTGGACCCCTTCATGGCTGGCTCGTCGTCTTCATTTGCTGGGGCTTGAGCAGGATCTTCTGCGACCGCCAGTTGTTGATCTCGGCGGTGTAGATCACGTCGGGATCGCGGCAATCCATCTGGTGGATCGTCGAGAACTCGCCCACGGCCTTGCCCGCGCGCCCGAACTTGCCGATGATGGTGCCGTCAAGCTCCAGCTTGTAGACCTCGCCCGTGAACTCGGCGCCGGCGGCCGGGGCGCTGTCCTGCCACGAGTTCGAGACATAGAGATACTGCTTGCCGGGGTTCTTCGGGCCGGGTCCGCCCGACACGCACACCGCCCACGGGTTGCCGACGTTGGGGAAGTTGGCTTTCCAGTTCAGGTCGTTGTCGAGCACCTGCACGCGCGCGTTGCCGCGATCGCCGACGTAGACATTTCCCTGGAAATCGGTGGCAATTGAGTGCGGAGTGTTGAACTGGAGATTGGCGTTGCCGCGCGTGCCGACGGCCTTCACAAAGCGACCGTTCTTGTCGTACTTGACCACGCGGCCGTCGAAGTAGCCGTCGGCGACGAAGATGTTGCCCTGCTGGTCGAAGGCGACGTCGGTCTGACGGCCGAAGCGGTACTTCTCGTTGCGGCCGTGATAACGGCCGCTACCCGGCATGTTGGTCAGGCTGGCCACCGGGTCTTCGCGCCGGCCGATGGTCATCAGCACCTTGCCTTCGGGGCTGAACTTGACGAGCATGTCAGTGCCCTCGTCCACCGCCCAGATGTTGTCCTGGGCGTCGACGCGGACTGAATGCGCGAACGAGAAGCCGTAATTACCACGGCCAATCTCGCGGACAAAGCTGCCTTGCGGCGTGTACTCGAACAGCCGCGTCTCGTTGGCGCGATGGTAGATGTAGATGTTGCCCTTCGAGCTGGTGGCGATGCCCATGTTCTCGCCGGTGTAGATCCCCGGCGGGTTCTTGAAGAAGTTGGGAACCGCTTCGTGCGGAATCGTCGCCACGTTAGTGGCGGTGGCCTTGGTCTGGGCCGCAATGGCGCCGCTGCCCAAGATGACGGCGGCGAGTAGGCTATAGGTCAATCGTCTCTGCATGAAATCCCCTCCGGCGGGGACAGTGTAGCGCAGATTCTGCCGAGGTGTCTGACACCGTATACTCTGCCGATGCGAAACGCTGCACTGATGGCCCTGCTGCTCAGCCTCATCCCTGGGGCGCACGCCCAGGGCCTGGTGGCCCAATCGATCGCGTGTTCCGTGGCTGTCGTGCAAGCCAAGGCGCCCAAGGGCACGACAATCATCGGCGCCGTCGTGGTCCCGACGGAAGGAAAGCGGCCGCAGTACTGTCGCGTCGATGGCCACGTGGCCTCGCCGGGCAACGAGGTGAACTTCCGCCTCGGCTTGCCCGATGGCTGGAACGGCAAGTTCCTGTTCCAGGGCGTCGGTGGTCTCGGCGGCACCATCGCCAATCTCGACTCCAGCCTCGTGCGTGGGTACGCTGCGGCCTCGACCGACACCGGCCACGTCTCGACCGATCCCAACTGGGGTTCGAACCGCGCGAAGGAAATCGACTACGGCTACCGCGGCACGCATGTGACCGCGGTGGCTGGCAAAGCCCTCACTTCCGCGTTCTACGCCAAGCCCGTGCAATACGCGTATTTCAACGGCTGCTCAAATGGCGGGCGGCAGGCCATGATGGAAGTGCAACGCTACCCGGACGACTTCGACGGCATCATCGGCGGCCATCCCGCCACCGGCACGCCGATGCAGGCAGGCCGCGCCATCGTCTATCAACACATGCTGGCCTCGCCCGACAACTACCTGTCGTCCGAGAAGATCGAAGTGCTGTCGCAGGCCACGCTGGCAGCGTGTGATGGCAAGGATGGTCTCGTCGATGGCCTGATTACCGATCCGCGCACCTGCTCGTTCAAGGTCGAGACGCTCGCTTGCTCCACCTTCGCGCAGGGCGCTTCCACCTCCGCGTCCGCTACGGCGGACAGGTCGGCGGACAAGCAAGGCGCTGACGGCCCCGACTGCCTCACCGCCGGGCAGGCGACGACGGTGAAGAAGATTTATGCGGGAGCGACCGCGGACGGCAAGCCATTCGCGTACGGCTTCCCCGTGGGTCACGAAGGCGGCGCCACCGGCTGGACACAGTGGATCTCTGGGGCCGTCGCGCCCGCAAAGCAAGAGGATGGCTCGCTGGCCTACGGCGGCACGCGTCTGCCGTCTGGCTACGGGCTGATGGAGCCGAACTTCCGGTTTCTGGCGCTCGACAACGACGACCCCGCGTTTAGTTGGAAAGTGTTGAACCTCGACCGCGATCTGCCCCGCCTGAAGACGATGACCGAGATCCTGAGCCCGCTCGATCCCGATCTGCGTCCGTTCAGGAAGTCGGGTGGCAAGCTGATCATGTATCACGGCTGGTCCGACCCTGGCATCAGCGCGGTTGGCACGGTGGCGTACTACGACCAGATGGTGAAGACGGTCGGCGGCCAGAAGGACGCCGACAGTTTTACCCGGCTCTACATGGTTCCGGGCATGCACCACTGCAGCGGCGGCCCCGGCCCGAACTCGTTCGACATGCTGCCGGTGCTCGAGGCCTGGGTCGAGAAGGGCGTGGCGCCCGGCAGCGTGATTGCCTCGCGTGTCGTTGACGGCAAGACCGAGCGCACGCGGCCGCTCTGTCCCCATCCGCAGGTCGCCCGTTACACCGGCAAGGGCAGCGTGGACGAGGCAGCGAGCTTCCGGTGCGGAGTGAGGTAGGTGGCGGCGCGCGCGAAGATGACGTGACCGGTAGCCGCGAGATGCTGACCGTCGGACTCGGTGGCGTCGCGCGCCATGGTTGTGTGGCCCTCAGTGACCGGGGACGCATCGTCGGCGTCTGCGAGCAAGAACGCATTACTCGCATGAGAAACGCCGGTTTCAACGCGAGCGGGCTGCCGGATGAAGCGCTCGATGCCCTGCTCACCTGGCGCCGGCTGACGCGCGATTCGGTGGGCCGATACGCGGTTGCCGAGCCATTGCCAACTTCCGGCCCGCGTCCCCTCGAGCAGATCGAGCATCACCTGGCCCACGCGGCCACGGCGTACTTGTCGTCGGCATTTCCGGCGGCGACCATCCTGGTCTGCGATCGCGGCGCTCCCGGCGTCAGCGTGTGGACCGGTGCAGGCGCCACCATCACGCGCGTCGACTGGTCGTGGGCCGGACCCGGTCTGGCAGATCTATACGGGGAATGCGCGGAGGTCTTCGGGATCGAGTCTCCTGGGGGCGAGCAGCGGTTCGAATCGCTCGCGCGGCTGGCCCCTGATTCCCGGGACGACACGCTGAACGCGCTGCTCGACAGCGATGGCCATTCCCTCATTGTGACGCCCGGATGGCGCGCTACGGTTGCCGCGAGGTTGAGCGGATCCGGCGGTCGCGCCGTCACGCCGGAGAACGCTGCCGTGGCGGCCGCGCTTCAGCGGCGTATCGGTGATCTGGCGGTCGCGCTGGTGACGGCGGTTCGCCGGCAAACGGGCGGCAATTGCCTGTGCCTCGGCGGAAGTCTGTTTTATCACTCGTCGATCAACACGCTCGTCGCGCGTTCCGGATTGTTCGACAGAGTGTTCGTGCCGATCGATCCCGGCAATGGCGGCCTGGCCGTCGGGACCGCGCTCCACGCCGATGGCAGCTCACCGCGCCTGGTCTCGCCGTTCCTCGGGCCTGGCTATTCCAGCGGTGAAATCAAGGCCACGCTCGATAACTGCAAGCTGGCCTATCACTGGGAGTCCGAAGACGGCGCCATCGCCGCCGCGGTGGGGGCGCTCAAGAATGGCCTGATGGT
>SHUG01000124.1 GCA_009694735.1 Acidobacteriota bacterium
CCTGGCCCGCGCGTTCGGCATCGTCGGTGCAGCCAACCTGATTCGCTACCGTTCCAAGATCGAAGACCCGAAGGATGCCGTGGTGATGCTGTGCGCGCTCTCAGTCGGGTTGGCCTCGGGTGTCGGCTTGTATGGCCTGGCCGCTATCGGCACCGTGTTCATTGTCGCGTGCCTGTGGGTGATCGAAGGCTTCGAGCCGCGGACTTGGATCTTCGAGTTGAGCGTCAAGTTCGGCGACAAGACCCAGGATTTGCGGCCGAAGGTTGAAGAAGTGCTGCGCCGCTTCAAGGTAAAGTACCAGCTTCGCATGTCGGCCGAGGATGCTGTCTCCTAGATGGCGATCGCGCCGCGGGCCCTGCGCACCGACCGCGTCTCCAACCTCCTCATGGAGCTGGAGCCGTCGGGCAAGGGCGCGATTGAGTGGGTCGAGAAGTCCAAAGACAAGGTGCCGAAGTAGCCGTGAAGTTGATCATTCAGTGCGCAAGGATGAACTTGAGAACCGTCGCGAGGTGGGGTTGATCGTGACCAACCCGGCGATGGCGCGAGGGATGCTGAAAGTGTTCGACAGCGACTGGGACGAGTCGGGCAAGGGCAAAGACGAAGACGCCGCCTAAGACGGCCGCATGCTGATGTCGCCCGTCGTGGGGGCGGTTTCAATGAACTGGCTCCACGACGCTTCGGCCTTGGCCGGTTGCCCGCGTTCGATGATGCCGCCGCACCACAGGGAGCCCTGGCCGGGCGCTGCCACCCACACCCGTTTCACGCGCGTCGAGATTCCGTACGCCGCCACCCGCAACGTGAAGTAGGGCGGCAGCGTCGAGGGCGCCGCGCCGGTCACTTCGAGCCGCACGCCCTCGCTGCTGACATCCATCACTTTCGCCGTCACGCCGTCGATCTGCGAGAGCAGTCGCGGTACGCGCTTGCGGGGCGACCGGCGTGCCGGCCGGCCTTCGGCCAGCGCAAGGGCGATCGAGAGCAGGAAGTTGTCATGGCTGACGGGACGGTCGATCCAGGTGACGTCGCGCGGCACCGCCTCCAGCGACTTCGCGGCTTCCCCCACCACGATGAGCGGCCGGTTGGCGCCGAGCAGGCGGATGAGGCGGGGCAACTCGACGACCGGAACCAACGACACGTCGGCGATCGGCGCCTCCACCGGCCGGGCCGACAGGTCGCGGGCCAAAAGGTCGAGGTCGAGCATCGGCACCGGCTCGTAGCCGGCAGCACTCAACCACTCCATGAACGCTGCGCGCTCGCCAAGAATCGGGCAAGCCACGCCAATCCGCTCGACTATGGGCATATCGGCCGAGTGGACTGCAATCGCCGTTCCTCGTGGCCATCTCGTTGCGACAGAGGCAGATGCGGCGTTGCCGCCCTCCGCGCCACCGACCAAAGCGTCGGCGGCTTACGGTTCTGTTCTGTCGGGACCAAAGTCCCGGCCTGCTGGCACTCATTTCATCCGCTGGAGATCGGCCTCTGCCGCGATGTAGCCGAACGCGTTCCACCCGCCACCCGATGTGACCTTCAGGAACACCTCGCGCGCCTTTGCCAGGTCGCCGGTGACGAAGTAGTAGTAGTTGCCGACGCCGTAGCCCTGCGTCGCGATGGTAGTGTCGTCAGCCTTCGCGGTGTCGAGCAGCGCCTCGGGCGTGTCGAGGCCCTTGTACATCAGCAGCCGCCGGTGGTACGAGCCGTTCTCCAGGATGTCCATCTTCGGCGTGATGCGCTCGAGTACCTTGGCAGCCTCGGCCTTGCGATTCATCCGCATCAGTGTCATCCACATCCAGTCGCTGGTGGCCGTGACCGAATCGTCGTTATTCGACACCTTCATGCACTCGACATACGCGTCGTGCGCCTTGGCGTAGTTGCCCTGGAGGTAATAAGCCAGGCCGAGGTGATACCAGATGTTGAACTGCAGTGTGCCGCGCGGCTTGCCGGCGGGGTTAGGCGCGCCGTCGGGCTCGATCTCGTCCTGCTGGCCCTTGATCAGTTGCGCTGCCTTCTCGAAGTCGGCCTGGGCTTTCGCGAACTGGCGGAGCGAAAGGTAGCGATGGCCGCGATGGCGATAGAACTTCGCGTTGTCAGGGTGCAGCTCGATGCCCCTGGTGAACATGGCAATGGCGTCGTTGTAGCGCCACAGGTAGCCGAGGCGGCGCCCCACCCAGATCAGCGCTTCGGCGTCGCCCGGATTGGCAGCGAACGCCTTTTCGGCCTGCGCCAGATCGGCGTCGAGTTTCTGCTGGTTGGCAATCGTCGCCGGCACCATCAACGGCTTGCCGGCCAGCGACATGGCTTCGGGCTTACCGGTCTGGGCGGGTAGCGAGATCGTGGCGGTCGCGAGAGCGACGGCGAGGATGAATGCAATTCGCTTCATGAACGCTCTCCTGTGGTGGCTTCGGTTTCTTCGGTATTGAGCAACCCCTGCTGGGTCGGCGCGTCGAGCTTGCGTGCCACGGTCTCCAGCGGATCGATCAGCGGAATTTCCTTGGCGCTGCCGGCGCCCAGTTCGCGGAACCGGCGGGCCTTCACCAGCACGTTGTTCTCGAACGATCCGATCACCCTGTTGAAGGTCGAGAACGTCCCGTCCATACGGCGCCGCAAATCTTCCAGGTGCTCCGCCATCGTCGCGACGCTTTCGTGCAGCGACCGGCCCAGCCGGCTGATTTCCTCGGCGTTAATCGTCAGCCGTTCCTGCTTCCAGCCGAACGCGGCGGCGCGCAGCAGCGCAATCAGCGTCAGCGGGCTGGCGATGATCACGTTGCGGGTGACGCCGTAGTCGATCAGCAGCGCATCCTGTTCGAGCGCGGCCATGTAGATGGCCTCGGCCGGCAGGAACAGCACCACCATCTCCGGCGAGGCCGGGAACTGATCCCAGTAGGCCTTGGCGCCCAGCTTGGCGACGTGATCCTTTACCTGGCGCACGTGGTCCGCCAGCTTGCCGCCGCGGATGCCATCATCGGATGCGCTCTGGGCATCGAGAAAGGCCTCGAGCGGCGCCTTGGCATCGACGACGATCGATCGGCCGCCGGGCAGGTTGATGATCAGGTCGGGGCGCAGGCGGCCCGATTCGGTGAAGATGGTGGGCTGCTCGTCGAAATCGCAGTGTTCCATCATGCCGGCCAGCTCGACGACCTTGCGCAACTGCACCTCGCCCCAGCGGCCGCGCACACCCGGCGAGCGCAAGGCGCGGACGAGGTTCTGCGTCTCCTGCTGCAGTTGCTGTTGCGTCTGGCCGACCAGGCTCAGCATGGTCCGCATGCTGGCACTGTCGTCGACGCGGTTCTTGTCGACCTCTTTCAGCTTGGCATCAACCTGCAACAGCGTGTCCTTGATCGGCGCGACCAGCGACCCCAGCTCCTGTTGCCGGCGGGTGAGGTCGATCGCCGCTTCTTTGTGGACGTTGCCGATCTTCTGGTCCGCCAGCTTGATGAACTCGTCGGTGCTCGACTTGAGCGCGGCCGCGGCGAGGGCCTGGAACGATTCCCGGAGTTGATCCTGCTGCGCGCCGCGCGTGCGCGAGGCCAACAGCCAACCGGCGGCGAAGCCGAAGACCAGCGCCACAACAATCCAGAGCGTTAGTTCCACGTCGCTCAGATCGTAATGCCTCCTGTTCCCTCGCCATGACCGAATCGTGGCCGGTGGCGGAATTTCGTAACGCAGCCGGCTGGTCGGTGCACACGACTTTTGTGTAACTGATTGGCCTGCTTCGGGTTAGCATGGCCACGCCCGTCCGGATCAGTCTGGAAGGGCCGTTGCGCCATGATTCGAGTGCTCCCAGCTGTGAGCGAACCCACAATGGCCGCGGTTGATGGCTTTGGCCGTCGCACGCGCGGGATCGATCCAGATAGCGGAGACGAGGTCGAAGTCCTCGAACTGTCGTCCACGCTTGTCGAACATCCCGGGTGCGTATCGGCGCTCGGCGACCGCGTTGCGCGGTTTGCCACCGTGCGCCACGCTTCCTACGTCCACCTGAGACGACTCGACCGGCCGGCGGCGGATCGCCTGGCCTTGGTGTCGGACGCCACGTCCGGGTGGCGCCTCTCGCACCTGCTGACCGCCTCGTCTTCGGCTGGTGTCCCACTCGACATCACGGTCGTGATTGGTCTGCTGCGGCAGTTGTTGCCGGCGGTGGCGCTGTTCGGACGCCACAACCGCGAGGCCGCGATTGGCGCGCTATCGCCCGAACGGCTGGTCGTGACGCCGCAAGGTCGCCTGGTGATCGCGGAGCACGCGTTTGGGCCCGCGCTCGAGAAACTGAACCTGGGCCGCGAGCGGCTGTGGCGCGACTTCCGCGTCTGCATGGCGCCGTCTGCCGGCCTGCCGCGCGCCAACGCCCGCACCGACGCACACGCGGTCGGGGTGGTGGCGTTGTCGTTGCTGCTTGGCCGTGTGCTGGCCGAGGACGAGTATCCGAACCAGCTGCCGTCTCTGCTGGCCTCGGCGAACGAGAACCGCGACGGCGACCTGACGCCGCTCTCGAAAGCACTCCTGGCGTGGCTGTCTCGCGCGCTGCAGGCCGACGTCAGCACGGCCTTTCAGTCGCCTCACGAGGCCCAGGTGGCCTTCGAGTCGGTGCTCGCCAGCGATCGCGCCTACGTCACTTCAGCTCCGGCCGTCGACCAGTGGGTGGCCAAGGTCGGAGCCCTGATCGAGCAATCGCGCAGCACTGGGGCTCCTCCGGCCCCCGTCACCCTGGCCCCCACCCCCTTGGCACCGCAGGCACTTGGCACCAGTGCACCTCAGGCACCTGAGGCACCGTACGCACCGCAGGCACCGAGTGCGGTGCCGAAGGCACGAAACCCGTTGGTCTTGGCGCTGATCGTGTTCGCGGTCGTCCAGTCCGGCGTCGTGCTGTGGCTGTGGAATCGCAATCCCGGCGCGCCGCGTGCCGGGGAAGGCGAACTGGTCGTGCAGTCGCGGCCGGTGGCGGCACGAGTCTCGGTTGATGGCGAACAGCGGGGCGTGACGCCGATCACCCTGGCATTGCCGTCGGGCGCCCACGTGCTCGAAGTGCAGAGCGGCAAGTCCGAGCCGAGGGTGATCCCGCTGACCATTCGGCCAGGCGTGCAAACGGCGCAGTACATCGAGCTGCAGAACGTGGCCATGACGGGTGGCCTCGACATTCGCAGCGACCCGCCCGGAGCCCGCGTGACCATCGACGGACAGAATCGCGGGACGACGCCGGTGAGCATTCGCGACCTGGCGCCTGGCGATCACCAGGTCGTGCTCGAGGGCGGAGGCCGCAAGGTGACCCAGACGGTGCTTATCGATGCGGGCATTACCGCGCAGCTCGTCGTCCCGCTGCCACGCCGCTAACCCGTGTTTTTGCCTGCCTTTGCACGTCAATTTCTGTTAGGATCGGCTCTTCTTTTCATGCGCAAACGGTTCCTGGTCCCGGTTATTGCCCTGCTTGTGGGCGTTGCCTCGTCGCCGCTGTGGCTGGTTTCCGCAGCCGACTCGGCGTCGATGGCGCGGCTCACGGCCGACGTGTCGCTCGAGCGCGATGCCGATTATCTGAGTGGGTTCGTTCCCACCCGCACGACGATTGGCTCCGTGTTCGACCATCACATGATCGACGGAGCGGAGAAGACCGTGCTGTTGTCGTCGATTGGCGCAGCCTTCGACCTGCGGCGCATTCGGGCCGGCCAGCCCTACGTCATCGACCGCATGCTCGACGGCCGCGTGCGCCGGTTCGAGTATGAGATCGATGCCGACCGCCGGCTCACCGCGACGCGTGGGTCGCTCGACGGCACGCCCCGGTTCCATACCGCGATCGAGCGCATCCCGAAGCAGACGTCGGTCGTGATGGTCGAGGGCGCCATCGATCGCGAGACCAACTCGCTGTCGGCCGCGCTCAGCAAAGTGGGTGAGCGCATTGACCTGGCGCTCGGCCTGGCCGACGTGTTTTCCGGCGAGATCGACTTCAACTCAGACCTGCAACCGGGCGATCGCTTCCGGTTGCTGGTGGAACGGCACTCGCGTGACGGCAAGCTGGCTGGTTACGGCCCCATTCTCGCGGCGGAGTTCGTGAACGACGGCCGGCAATTGCGCGCCATTCGCTTCACACCCGAAGGCGGCGCCGCCGCTTATTACGACGACCAGGGGCGGTCGTTGAAGCGCTTCTTCCTGAAGTCGCCGCTGAAATTCGCGCCGCGCGTCACGTCGCGGTTCTCGTCATCGCGACAGCACCCCATCCTGGGTTACGCGCGTGCGCACAACGGGGTCGACTATCACGCCGGCACCGGCGCACCGGTCATCTCGGTGGCGCCGGGTGTGGTCACCCTGGCCGGCTGGACCGGCGGTGGCGGCCGTACCGTCAAGCTGCGTCATCCAAACGGATACGAAACCGAATACCTGCACCTGTCAGCGATCGACGTGCGGCAGGGCGAGCGCATCGGCCAGGGCGAACTGCTGGGCCGCGTGGGGATGACCGGTCTCGCGACCGGTCCGCACCTCCACTACGGGTTGAAGAAGAACGGCCGCTACGTGAACCCGATCCTCGAGCACCGCAACATGCCGCCCGGCGATCCCGTGCCGTCAGGGCTCATCAAGATGTTCTCGTCAGAGCGCGATCACTACCTGTCGCTGCTCTTCGCCCCGACCGCCGCCCGCGCAGCTAATAACAATTAATTAGCCGCAGAGGACTCAGAGGACGCCGAGCATTCTTTTCATAATGCCTGGCACCCGATGTCCCGCGTTCCGTCTGCCAAGAAGAATTGGCCTCTGTGTTCTCTGTGTCCTCCGTGGCCAAAGTTTGCGGTCATGGAACATATAATTCAGGCAAGCATGTCTGCCATCTATCCCTTCACCGCGTTGCGGCCGGCGCCAAGGGCCGCCGCGGCCGTGGCCTCGGTGCCCTACGACGTGGTGAATACCGAAGAAGCTCGCGCGCTCGCCGAGGGGGATCCCCTGAGCTTCTTACGCGTGTCGCGTCCGGAGATCGAACTGCCGCCCGGCACCGATCCCCATGCGGATGCGGTGTACGACTTGGCCACCAGGAATTTCACACGGTTGAAAGAGCTCGCACCGTTAGTCGTTGAAGAGGTGGCCAGCTTCTACGTGTATCGCCTTCAGATGGGCGCGCACGTGCAGTCAGGGGTGGCCGCGTGTTTCTCGATCGACGAATACGATCGCGACCTGATCAAGAAGCACGAGAAGACCCGACCCGATAAAGAGGACGATCGCACGCGCCACATGCTGGCCGTTGGCGCGCAAACCGGCCCGGTATTTCTGACCTATCGTGCGTCGACGGCAGTCGATGCCGCCGTCACCGCCGCGGCCCAGGGAGAGCCGCTATATGACATCGTCGCGCCCGACGGCGTCCGCCACCAGATCTGGCAGGTGCCGCCAACGATGAATCAGACGTTCGTCGACGCATTTGCCGCGCTTGACAGCCTCTACATCGCCGACGGCCACCATCGCGCCGCCAGCGCTGCGCGAACCAGGCAGTCGCTCGCGGCCAAGGGCGCCGGCGAACACGATCGCGTGCTTGCAGTGGCCTTCCCCGACAATCAAGTGCAGGTACTCCCCTACAACCGCGTCGTCCGCGACCTCCACGGCCTGACCGCCAACGAATTCCTGGCCTCGCTGAAGCGGCGGCTCACCGTGACTGCCGGCGGCCCAGCCGCGCCTGCGCGCAAGGGCGACGTGGCCATCTACCTGGCGGGTGGCTGGCACACGCTCACCTTGCCATCAGCGGCGCAGTCGCTCGACGTGGACACGCTCGAGACCACCATTCTCGAACCGGTGCTGGGCATCGACGAGGTGCGGACGAATAAGCGGATCGATTTTGTCGGTGGCATCCGCGGCACGTCGGCGCTTGAGCAACTGGTGAATAGTGGCTCGTTCGCGGTCGCGTTCTCGATGTTCCCGGTGTCGGTCGAGGATTTGATGCGTGTCTCGGATGCCGGCGGTATCATGCCGCCCAAGTCCACCTGGTTCGAACCCAAGCTTCGCGACGGTCTTCTGTCGCACGTAATCTGACCTGGGGCTTGAGGCTTGGGGCTTGAGCACGATGTTCAGCCGTCAGGTCCCAAGTCCCAAGTCCCAAGCCCCAAGCACCAAGCCGTAGGCAGTTATGAAAGTACTAATCGCTGACAAGTTCGAGAAGTCCGGCCTCGATGGACTGAAGGCCGCCGGTTGCGAGGTCATCTTCCAGCCCGACGCCCAGGGCGATACGCTGGTGACCGCCATCAAGGAAACCGGCGCTCCCGTTCTCGTGGTGCGCTCGACCAAGGTCACAGGGCTCATGCTCGATGCCGGCGCCCTGTCGCTGAT
>SHUG01000125.1 GCA_009694735.1 Acidobacteriota bacterium
GCTTCCTTGTCCATGTAGTCCTTCATCTCCTGAAGTGCGCCTTCCCAGCCGTGGCCCATGATCTCGAAGTAGCGCCGCCAGCGCGGCCCTTCACCTTCGCCACTCTGTCTCACGGTGAGCATCGTCGAACGGCCGTTGCCGTGGGGGCGGCAGTGGACCTCGAGGGCCATCGGGCCGATCGGATCGCCATCGGGCGGCTGCCAGTACGCTTCTGCGATGAAGAACGCACCGCTCGAACGGTAGTCGATGATCGTGCCGTGAAAGGTGCCGCCGAGACGGCCGAGGAGCTCGTCTTTGAATGGAGTCGACTCCCACTCAACGGCATACATGCCGAGCGGGCGTGCCACGGTGACCGCGCGGACGACCTGCCACCAGCCGGCCAAATCCTTGCGGTCGAAGAAAGCCGACAGCACTCGCGCCAGCGGGGCCTGGATCAGCAGCGAACGCTTGACGTCGAGTACCGCGCCCTTGCTCGCCATGTTCAGGAGTAGATGAGGAACTGCTCGCGGAGCAGTTCAAACGGCTTGCTCTCGCTCGCCCAGTTCCTGGCCAATTCCTCCGCGCGAATGCCGGCGTCGATCGCCGTGCGGAGGGCGGGCGACCCCGAGAGGATGTCGATCGGTTCCTTGTCGTGCTCGTACTCGTAGGGCGCCGGCCGCCACGCGAATGCCGACGGATCGGTGGCGCGAATCTGATCGATCAGGGCGACGCCGGTCAAGACCGGCTTGAACGCCGCACGGTCGAGCACATGGATTTGACAGCCGCCGCAGCTCGCCTTGGCGTGCTTCTGAAAAGTCGGCTCGAATACCGCAGCGCGGAAATGAACGCCCGGCAGCTGCCGGGCATTCATGGTGGCCGCGAACCGCTCGGCTTCCACCCACGGCGCTCCCACCAGCTCGAAAGGTCTCGTCGTGCCACGGCCTTCCGACGCAATGGTGCCCTCGAACAGCACGGTGCCTGGATAGACGATGGCGCTGTCGAGGGTGGGGATGTTGGGAGACGGCATCACGAAGGGGTGGCCGGTGGCGTCGCCGTACATGTGGCGCGACCAGCCCTCCATCTCGATCACCTCGAGCGGCGCCTTGATCCCGAAATGGTCGTTGAAGAATCGCGCCAGCTCGCCGATGGTCATGCCGTGACGCATTGGAATTGGGAACTGGCCGACGAACGAGTCGTAGCCGTCGACCAGCATCGGCCCTTCCACGTCGACGCCGGCAATCGGGTTGGGCCGATCGCACACGACGACGTCGACGCCGTGCTTCGCGCACGCGCGCAGGCAGTTGGCCATGGTGTAGATGTAGGTGTAGATGCGGGCGCCGATGTCCTGCAGGTCGATCACCAGCACGTCGATGTGCGCCAGCATCTCCGCGGTCGGCTCTCGCGTTTCGCTGTAAAGCGAGAACACCGGCACGCGCCGCGCCTGGTCGCTGGCGTGCGGCGTCTCGATCATGTTGTCCTGCAGGTCGGACCGGAAGCCATGCTGGGGCCCGAAGATCGCACCCACCGTTACCTTGGGCGCCGCCAGCAGGGCGTCCACCACGTGCGTGAAGTCGGCGTCGACTGAAGCAGGGTTCGAGACAATGCCAACGCGGCGTCCCTTGAGACGGCCGGCCGAGAGCAAGCAGGTCGAACCGAGACGAACAGGCACGGCAGAGATTATCTAACAGGAGGTGAGGAGATCAGGAGAAAGGTTGCCCCGATCCCTGATTGAGTTACTGTTTCCGAGATGGCGCCGCTCTACTACACGCGCATCGACGACAGCCCGGTCGGGCCGTTGCTGCTCGCCGGCAACCACGAGGGCCTTCACGTGTTGTCGTTCGGCGTCGGGTCACGTCCGCGCAACGTCGATCCGTCCTGGGTAGCTGACGCGACTGGCGTGCTGACGGGCGTTCGCAGGCACGCCCTTCCAACACCAGGTGTGGACCGAGCTGTGCCGCATTCCTTACGGCGAGACCATCAGCTACCTGGAGCTCGCCAACCGCATCAGGAATCCCAAGGCCGTCCGGGCCGTGGGCATGGCCAATGGCGCCAACCCGATCGCCATCATCGTCCCCTGCCACCGGGTGATCGGGTCGAACGGTTCCCTTACCGGCTTTGGCGGGGGAATTCCCACCAGACCAAAACGGGACCTGCTCCCCTTTTACGTTTCAGGTAAGTCATCCGGCCGTTTCACTTACGTGAATGGTAAAAGGGGAGCAGGTCCATTTACACTCGGCCTATGCGAAGAGTTTCCCGGCGCAAGTTTTTGGCCACCGGCAGCGCGGCCCTTGGCGCGCTGCCCCTGATTCGCTCCGCTGAGGCATTTGCCCAAACCGCCGACGCGGGGTTTCGCCACGGCGTGGCGAGCGGCGATCCGCTGGGCGATCGCGTCATCTTGTGGACGCGAGTGACGCCGAAATCGCCGGCGGGGTCGCAAACCGTATCGTGGCAGGTCGCGCGGGATCCGAAGTTCGGCCAGATCGTGTCGCGTGGGGAAGCCCAGACGGGCGCCTCACGCGACTTCACAGTGAAGGTCGATGTGCCCGGCCTGGAGCCAGGCACGACGTACTACTACCGCTTTGAATTACTGGGCGCGCGATCTGCGATCGGGCGCACGCGCACTTTGCCGCGCGAAGGCGTCAGCCGGCTGCGCCTTGGCGTGGTGTCGTGCTCGAACCTGCCGCAGGGTTACTTCAACGCCTATGCCTGTCTGGCGAAACGCGCCGACCTCGACGCCGTGCTGCATCTCGGCGACTACATCTATGAGTACGCCAATAAGCGATACGGTGACGGCACCAAGCTCGGGCGCATTCCGGCGCCGCATAAAGAGATCGTCGCGTTGCAGGACTACCGGGAGCGGCACGCGCAGTACAAGGCCGATGCCGATTCACAGGAAATTCACCGCCAGCATCCGTTCATCGTCACCTGGGACGATCACGAGTTCACGAACAACGCCTGGAAGGGCGGCGCGGAGAACCACGATCCCGATAATGGCGAGGGCGACTGGACCGTCCGCCGCGCCGCGGCAGTTCAGGCGTATTACGAGTGGATGCCCATTCGCGAGGATGCGCAGACGAAACAGGCGCGCATCTATCGCGCGTTCCGTTTCGGCGACCTGGCCACGCTGGTCATGCTCGATACGCGGCTCGTCGGCCGCGACGAGCAAGCGCTTCGCGATGACACCGCCAGCATCGACCGGCCGGCACGCCAGTTACTGGGGGCGGAGCAGGAAGGCTGGCTGGCCGAGCAATTGGTGACGTCAGTGCGCAACAAGACAAACTGGAAATTGCTGGGCCAGCAGGTGATGTTCGCGCCCCAGACCGCTCAAGGCGCGCGAGCAGGCAACCCCGACTCGTGGGATGGCTACCGCGCCGCGCGCGCGCGGGTGTTCGACATGATCGAGCGGGCCAAGCTCGGCAACCTTGCCGTGTTGACCGGCGACGTTCACAGCTCATGGGCCTACGACCTGCCCCGCGACCCGTTCGCGGGCTACGACAAGTCGTCCGGCAAGGGATCGATGGGCGTCGAGTTTGCCGGCACGTCGGTGAGTTCGCCCAGTAGTGTCGGCTCCGAGGGCGAGCAGCAATTGGCGGGCCTGCGCGCGGCGCGCCCGCACTTGCACTATGTCGACGGCCGTTACCGCGGCTACTTCGTGCTCGACCTCACCCGCGAGCGGCTCCAGGCAGATTTCTACGCCGTCGCGACTATCCTAGACCGCACCACGAGCGAACGGTTCGAGAAGGGATTTGTCACCGCCTCTGGCGCCAACCACCTGGTGGAGGCCACGACCCCGGCGCCAACTGCCGCGGCTCCCGACCCGGCACCATAGCACTCGAGCACCGCAGCACCCCAGCACCTATATAATCTGGAGGATATGCAGCGGACGGATACCTCGGACCCGAATTACTACCATAAGGTCGTCGACTGCCAGTGGGCGTGCCCGGCGCACACCAACGTTCCCGAATACATCCGGATGATCGCGAACGGGCGGTTCGATGATGCCTACATCCTGAACCGCGAGTCGAACGTGTTCCCGGGCATCCTGGGACGCACCTGCGACCGCCCGTGCGAGCCAGCGTGCCGGCGCAGCCGCGTCGACGGCAAGCCGGTCGCCATTTGCCGCCTCAAGCGCGTCGCCGCCGATCACAAGGACGACATCACCGACCGCATCCCGAAGGCGCCAACCACGAAGAATGGAAAGAAGGTGGCCCTGGTCGGCGCCGGTCCGTCCGCCCTCACCGTGGCGAACGACCTGATGCCGTTGGGATACCAGTGCACCATCTTCGAAAAGGGGCCGCGCCCGGGCGGCCTGATGCGCATCAACATTCCCGCCTTTCGCCTCCCCGAACACGTGCTCGACGAAGAGATCGGCTACATCGTGAACATGGGCGTCACCATGAAGTACGACTCGCCGGTTTCGAGCTTGAAGTCGCTGGTCGACTCGAAAGAGTTCGACGCGGTGTTTGTCGGCAGCGGCGCGCCCAAGGGCAAGGAGCTGGACCTGCCGGGCCGCCACGACAGTGATCAGATCTTCATCGGCATCGAGTGGCTGGAGTCGATTCACTTCGGCCACATCAAGGAAGTCGGCAAGCGGGTGCTGATCGTCGGCGTCGGCAACACGGCGATGGATTGCTGCCGCTCGGCCAAGCGCCTGGGCGCCACCGACGTGAAGGTGATCTCGCGCAAGACGCGGAAGTACTTCAAGGCCTCGCCGTGGGAACTGGAAGATGCCGAAGAAGAGCAGGTCGACATTCTCGAGAACCTGTCGCCGGTGCGCTTCATCATCGAGAATGGCAAGCTCATCGGCATGGAGTTCGACCGGTTCACCTCGCAGGAAGTGAACGGCAAGCTGATCCAGGAGCCGGCCGGGCGCATCACGCTGCCGTGCGATGCGGTGGTGCTCGCGATTGGCCAGGAAAACGCGTTCCCCTGGATCGAGCGCGACATGGGCCTCGAGTTCGACAAGAAGTGGGACATGCCGGTGGTCGACAAGACCACGTTCATGTCGACGCGCCCGGGCGTGTTCTTTGGCGGCGACGCTGCGTTCGGCCCGGCCAACATCATCTGGGCGGTGGAGCATGGCCACCAGGCGGCGATCTCGATTCATCAGTTCTGCCAGGACCTGCCGGTCAGCGAGCGGCCGCCGCACGGCATGACGCTGACCAGCACCAAGATGGGCCTGCACGAGTGGTCGTACAGCAACAACTACGACCCGGTGCAACGGCAGAAGATGAAGCACGTCGAGTTGCCGCTGCGCTTCTCGAAGATGACCATGGAAGTCGAAGAAGGTTTCACGGAAGAGCAGACCCGCGCCGAAGTGGAGCGCTGCCTCAACTGCGACGTCGAGACCCACTTCACCGACTCGCTGTGCATCGAGTGCGACGCCTGCATCGACATTTGCCCGGTCGATTGCCTGACGATTATTCCCAGTGCGGAGTCGGAAGCCGAGCTGCGTGTCGGGTTGATGGCGCCGGCCGAGCAGCTCGACCAGGCGCTGTTCCACTCGTTGCCGCTCAAGCAGACCGGGCGGTTGATGGTAAAGGACGAAAACGTCTGCCTGCATTGCGGCCTGTGCGCCGAGCGCTGCCCCACGTACGCCTGGGACATGCGCAAGTTCGTTCTCCAGTTGCCCGTCGCCGGGTCCGTATTCATTCCACTGGAAGCCGTCGGACGATGAATAGTCGCGTTAACGATTTCGCGTTCAAGATTGCCACCGCCAACGGGACCGGATCGGCGAGCGCCAACGGCCTGATCATGCAGGCCATTTTCCGCATGGGCGTGCCGGTCACCGGCAAGAACGTGTTCCCCTCGAACATCCAGGGCCTGCCGACGTGGTACGAGATCCGCGTCAACAAGGACGGCTATACCGCGCGGACGCCGTCCTTCGATCTCATGCTCGCGCTCAATGCCGCGACCTATGCGAAGGACGTCGCCGAAGTGCGCTCCGGCGGCTACCTGATGTTCGATTCGTCATGGCCGCTGGACGAGAAGCTGATGCGGCCCGACGTCACCTACCTCGGCGTGCCGCTGGCCGAGATGTGCAATGCCGCGTTCAAGGGTGTGCGCGAGCGCATCCTGATGAAGAACATCGCCTACGCCGGTGCGCTGGCCGCGCTGATCGGCATGGATACCGAGATCGTTTCCGCGCTCACCAAGGAGAAGTACGCCGCCAAGAAGGCGCTGCTCGACTCCAACGAAAAAGCGATCGCGATCGGCTACGACTACGCCACTGCGAACTTCCCGTGCCCGCTGCCAATCCACCTGGAGAAGATGGACGCCACCAAGGACAGCATCCTGATCGACGGCAATACCGCCGCTGCGCTCGGCGCGGTCTACGCCGGCGCCACGGTTGGCGCGTGGTACCCGATCACGCCAGCGACCTCGGTGATGGAGGCCTTCAAGAGCTTCTGTATGAAGTACCGGCGCGACCCGGAGACCAAGCAGAAGAAGTTCGCCATTCTACAGGCCGAAGACGAGCTGGCCGCACTCGGCATGGTGATCGGCGCGTCGTGGGCAGGTGCCCGCGCATTCACGCCGACCGCCGGCCCCGGCATCTCGCTGATGAACGAGTTCATCGGCCTGGCCTACTACGCAGAGATCCCCGCGGTGATCGTGGATGTGCAGCGCACTGGTCCCTCGACCGGCATGCCGACCCGCACCCAGCAGGGCGACCTGATGATGTGCGCGTACGCGTCACACGGCGACACCCGCCACATCTGTCTGTATCCGGCTCATCCGGGTGAGGCGTTCGAGATGGCGGCCAAGGCCTTCGACCTGGCAGAGCGCTTCCAGACTCCCGTGTTCCTGGTGAGCGACCTCGACATCGGCATGAACGACTGGATGGTGCCGAAGCTCACGTGGGACGACAACTACCAGCCCGATCGCGGCAAGGTGCTGTCGGCCGAGGATCTCGAGAAGGCCAAGAATTTCTATCGCTACCTGGACGTGGATGGCGACGGCATTCCACAGCGCTCGCTGCCGGGCGTGCATCCCAAGGGCGCCTTTTTCACGCGCGGCTCGGGCCACAACAAGTTCGGCGCCTATACCGAGGATGCCGACGAGTACCAGGAAGTGCTCGACCGCATTGCCAGGAAGGTCCAGGGTGCGGCCAAGGCGGTGCCGCCGCCGTTCATGAAGCCGACACCGGGCGCGACGATGGGCCTGGTGACGGTGGGCGGGTGTCACGCGGCCTGTGTTGAAGCGATGGATTTGCTGGCCAGGGACGGCATCAAGCTGAACTACATGCGGGTGCGCGGCTTCCCCTTCGGCGATGAAGTGCGAAAGTTCCTCGACCAGCACGACGTCAACTTCATCGTCGAACAGAATCGTGACGCGCAACTGCGCAGCCTGTTGATGCTCGATACCGGCGTTCATATCGAGAAGCTGGAGTCGGTGCGCTACTACGCGGGCTTCCCGATGAGCGCGCACCATGTGATTAGCGGCGTGAAGGCCAAGTTGGAGCAGGCGGCATGAGCTACATCGCAAAACCGAAAGTCCACCATCCCTCACTCAAGAAGAACGCGATCGGGTTGACCCGGCGCGACTACGAGGGTGCGATTACCACGCTGTGCGCGGGTTGCGGGCACGACTCGATCACCGCCGCCATCATCCAGGCGTTCTGGGAAATGAGCATTGCGCCGCACAAGGTGGCCAAGCTCTCGGGCATCGGCTGCTCGTCGAAGACGCCGGCCTACTTCCTGCGCGAAGCCCACGGCTTCAACAGCGTGCACGGGCGCATGCCGGCGGTGGCGACCGGCGCCAACGCGGCGAACGGCGACCTGATCATGATCGGCGTCTCGGGCGACGGCGACTCGCTGTCGATTGGCCTGGGACAGCTCTGCCACGCCATTCGGCGCAACGTCAACATGCTCTACATGCTCGAGAACAACGGCGTCTACGGCCTGACCAAGGGCCAGTTCTCGGCCTCGGCCGATCCGGGGTCGACCGCGAAGAAGGGTGAGGCCAACACCATGCAGGCCATCGACAGCGCGCTGCTCGCCCTCACGCTGGGTGCCACCTTCGTTGCTCGCAGTTTCTCGGGTGACAAGGCGCAACTGGTGCCGATAGTCCAGGCCGGCCTGGCGCACCGCGGCTTCGCCTTTATCGACATCATCTCACCGTGCGTGACCTTCAACGATCACGACGGCTCGACCAAGAGCTACGCCTACACGCGCGAGCACAAGGTGGAGGTGGTGCAGGCCGACTTCGTGCCGCCGGCGGAGGAGATCACCACCGAGTATCAAGACGGTTCGGCGA
>SHUG01000009.1 GCA_009694735.1 Acidobacteriota bacterium
CTGGTGTGGAAGCCGTCGATTCTGGATCGCTACTACTCGACGGAATTGCTGAAGTCGGACCAGGCCAAACGATCGCTCGTAATGCCGGATTTGGTCCGGCTAACCAACTTCGCCGAGGCGTCGGAAGCCCTTGAGAATCTCGTCGACGACGAACACGTCGGTGAGGAGCGCACGCACGTGAATGGAGGCATTCACGTTGTCGACCATCTGGGAGCTGATGCCGGTCTGTCCCAGCAGCAGGCGCAGGGCCGCCTGGGTCGCCGCCGCGTCGCGTGACAGGACTTCGAGGAAACTGTCGAGAGCGTCTTGCGGGCCCACGCCTAAGGCCTGTGCGCAGTCACGATAGGCACCAGACAGGCCGGTGAGCGCATCGGCAAAGCGTGTCAGGTGATCGCGGAGCTGCCCGCTATTGGCAGCCCCTTGATCGGTGTGCAGACCCTGAGCCGCGTAGCCCAGCATCAGTTCGTAGCCACCCTCGATGGCTTCCGCGCGTCGAGCGAGTTCTTCCCGTGCCGCCTCGGGCGACATTTTTCCAGTGGCCGCCTCAGCCGACATTGCTACCGGACTTGCTCTCGGCGACCCAGCGATCCGGATCGTGGTGTTCGAGGTATTGGCGACGCGTAATGGTGCCGAAGATCATCGACTTGGTGACCCACAGCTTCTCTGGGCGCAGCGCAAAGTAGATGTGAGCGATGACGAGGCCGACAAAACCGACGCCCATCAACCCGTGCACGACGTAGGTAATGCCCCACGTCGAGTCGGTCAGCATGTACGGATTGCGCTCGACCAGGCCGGTGCGCACGCGCCACATCATCAGAATGCCGGTGACGATTACCGACAGACCGGCGACGACGACAGCCAGATGGTACAGGCGGTTGCCGAGTGGGTACTTGCCCGGCTTGGGACCCGGCGCGTCAATGCCCACTTCTCGCATCATCTCGGCCTTGAACTCCGGGATGTCTTTCGGTCCCACCCAGATTGACCAGAAATCCAGGACGAACGTGGCGTGCACGATGTGGAACATGATCGAGGCGGTGAGCAGGATGCCCGCCATCCAGTGCCACTGCACCCACGCGAACTGCACGCCGACGATCGGCAGGAAGGCCGTGAGCAGCAACGTCAGCATGCTGAACGCCATCACCCAGTGGAACATCCGCGCCACGAAGCCGTGCCGCAGGACGTTCGCCGGGAGGCCCTTACGGTCGGCCTCCATGCGGTCCACTTCCGACGAATCGCGTTTGTGGTGCTGCGAGAACAGCATGTAGCCGCCGTGCGCCACCAGAAACAACAGCCCGCCAATGAGCGACGCCCAGAACAGGTCCCACGAGATGTGGGTGAGGACCGAGTCTCCCCACGGGCTGCGCGCCCAACTTACGAGGTTGCCCATTCAGCCTCTCCACGAATGGCGCGCTTCACTAACGCCTTGACCAGCGGGATCTTGTAGGCGTTGTGACGCAGCGGCACCGCGCCCTGCACGGCGAGGTCGGCAGCCATCTCGGCCGTCGCCTTGTCGCGCGGCCGGCCCTTGATGGCGGCCTCGACCGCGTCGAGCCGGTACGGCTCAGCGGCGACGCCGTTCACCACCATGCGCGCATCACTAATCGTGGCGCCCGACATGTTGAGTGAAGCGGCGATGTTGACGAGCGCGAAGTCCCACACCATGCGGTCGCGCACCTTCTCGAAGTAGTGCGCCTTGCCGGCCCAGGTGGCCGGAATGCGAATGGCCGTCAGCAGGTCGCCCGGCTGCAGCACGGTGAGCCTGGTGATGTCGATGCCGGGGCCAATGAAGAACTCACGGGCCGGCACGACGCGCTCCGCTGAGCCGCGCTTGATCACGAATTCCGCGTCGAGCGCGACCAGCGCCGGCGCGGTGTCGGACGGGTTCACCGCCACGCAGCGATCGGCATTGAAGATCGCATGTTCGCGGTTCACGGCCGTCGGCGTATCGGCGTAGCAGATGTTGCCGCCCGCGCGATAGCACGGCCAGCCCGCGCGGTAATACCAGCAGCGCGCGTCTTGCGAGATGTTGCCGCCGACGGTGCCCTGGTTGCGAATCTGCGGCGACGCGACAATCAACGCCGCTTCGGCCAGAAGCGGAAAGCGCTCCTTCACCAGCGGGTTGTTCGCGACCGTCGTCAGCGTGGTCGTGGCGCCAATTTCAAGTCCGCCCGCGGCGTCCTTGATTCCGCGCAGCTCGTCGACCATGCCGAGGTCAACGACCACTTTCGGCTTCTTGATGCGATCTTTCAGCCAGTCGAAAGTATCCATCCCGCCGGCCATGACCCAGGCATCAGCGCCATGGCGGTCGAGAATACCGAGAGCGTCGCCGACGCTCGCGGGTTGGAAGAGCTCGAATGCCGACATTGCATCGCGAATTGGTGGCATTGTTCAGTTCTCCCCTAAATAAACGCCGTCAGCGGCTCGTAAGCCGGTTTGCCGCCATTGGCAAGTGCTTCCATGATGTGTTCAGGCTGCACCGGTGTGCGGCGGATGATGCCGTCGCCAATCGCGTCGGCCAGCGCGTTCAGTACCGCGCCCGCGGCGGCGCCCACCGACGGCTCGCCGATGCCCTTGGCACCGATCGGATTGGTCGGGTCCGGCAATTCGACGGCCGCCCACTTGAGCGTGTGCGGAATGTCGAGAATCGTCGGTGGCTTGTTGTGATGCAGCCGCGTCGACAGGCCCGCGCCGTAGTGCGGGTCGTAGACCAGCTTCTGGCTGCGCACGTGGCCGATGCCCTGGATGCCGCCGCCGTGAATCTGGCCGCCGAGGCTGTTCGGATGGATCACCGTGCCGACGTCGGCAACGCCCACGTACTCGAGGATGCGCCAGACGCCGGTTTCGACGTCGACTTCAACTTCCGCGAAGCCCGACATGAAGCCGTAGGTCTGACCGTCACGTGGCAGGTTGTCGCGGGCCACGCCCATCAGCCCGCGGCCCTTGTGCGCGGCCGCGGCGGCCTTGGTCATGGCGTTGAGTTCCTTCGGCACTTCCGTGCCGTCGTAGATCCCGCCCAGCGCAATCGCGCGCTCAGCCGCCTTCGCCCACGTCAACCGCAGACCGCCACCCTTGCGAATGACGCCCTGCGCGTTGGTGTCGTACTGTTCCGGCGTGCCGCCGAAGTCCTTCGCGGCAATCTCGGTCAGCTTCTTCTTCAGATCCATGCCCGTCGCGTAGTTCGCGCGGGTGTGCGCGTACGTCGTCTGGCTGCCGGCCTGGATCGAACTCCACGGCAGGCCCTTCGCGGTGTTGCCCCAGACCACTTCGCAGTTTTCCCACGGCACGTTGGCGATCTCAGCGATCACGCGCGCAGTGTCGACCACCGAGTGCGTGCCGAGATTGCCGATGCCCTGGTGAATTTCGAGCTTGCCGTCGGGACGCAAGACGCACAGGCCGTCCACGCCGATCGATCCGGCGGTATAGGCGCCGGTCGCCACGCCAATGCCGCGGACCTTGCTGCCGGTGCGCTTGCCGCTGTTGGCCTTGCGCGCTTCCCAGCCGAAGATCTCGGCGCCCTTGTCGAGGCACTCCTTGACGAAGCAGCTCGTGACCTTGTTACGCGGCCGGCCGGGCGGCGTGTTGGGCGGATTCAACCCGAACTGCGCCGTCCCTTCCGGTGCGTTCAACCTGCGAATGGCGACCTGATCGATGCCGAGCTTGCGGGCCGCCTCGGCCACGACCGGTTCGAACCATACCGACGACTGCAATCCGCCCGGGGCGCGCTGCGACGTACCGGGGGGCGTGTTGGTCGCCACCGACAGGCCGCGGAAGCGCATGTTCGGCGCCTGGAACTGCAGCGTCGCGAGGTTCGCCGAGGTCGCGTGATCGCCCTGGCGGCGATACGGGCCACTCGCCTCGACGATGAAGGTGTCGACCGCCGTGATGCGGCCGTCCTTCTTGAAGCCCATCTTGACCCAGCCCTGGTAGCCAGGACGGACGCGGCCAATGTAGGTCTCTTCCGCGCGCGAAATGCGCATCATCACCGGGCGCCCGTTCAGCTTCTTTGACATCAGGGCCGGAATCGCAATGCTCTGCGAACCCGGAATCTTGCTGCCAAATCCACCACCGGTGTACTCGCTGATGAGCACCAGTTCCTCGGGCTTGATACCGACCCAGCCCGCGACGGCCGCAACGGTGCGCGCGAGGCTCTGCGTCGAGACGTTGATGTGGCACTTGCCGTTCTGCCAATACGCCATCGCCGACCGCGATTCGAGCGGCTGGTGCGACGTCGTCTGCTGCTGGCTGTCGCGCTCAACGATCAAGTCGGCTTCCGCGAAGCCCTTCTCGATGTCGCCGTAGGTCAGCGTTTCGGTGGCCTCGGCATTCACGGGGAACTTGCCCGCGTCGACCATGGCCATGTCGGCCGCGGTCCACTTCACCGTCTTCATGCTGGGGCCGACGAACACGTTGCCCTGCGTGCGGCCATCGGGCGATCCGGGGCGCATGCCCTCGAGCGGATCGATCACGAACGGCAGCGCCTCGAATTCCACGACGATGCGGTCGATGGCTTCGGCGGCGAGCTCTTCGCTGTCGGCGGCAATGGCGAGAATCGGCTCACCCTCGTACACGGGCTCGTCGGTGAGCGCGAATTCGGGTGGCATGGGTGGAGGCGTCGGTGCGGCAACCGGCGGGGCCGCACCAGCAGCAGGCGCCGGCGCAGCGGGCGCGCCGCCGCCGCCAGGTGCCGCAGCTTGCGGAGCAGGTGATCCTGCGGGTGTACCAGGTGGCGTGCCGGCCGGGCGTGCCGCAGCGGCTGCGGCCGGCACCGGTCCTGGAGGCGGCGGAGGCGCCGGCAGATCCTTGGCCGTCAGAATGCCGTGAACCCCGGGCATGGCGAGAGCGGCCGACGCGTCGATGCTAATTACCCTCGCGTGCGGACGCGGGCTGGGCATCAGCTTGATGAAGACCATGCCCTCGGCACGGAAGTCTTCGGCGTACTTCGCCTTGCCGGTGACCTTCGCGACCAGGTCGGGCGTGGTGTAGTTGTGGCCAAGGAGCCTGAACTCCAATTTCTTGGGCGCCTCTCCGGGCGCCGGCTTCGTCGGCGCTACCGGTATAGCCGGGGCAACCGGCTTCTGCTGTTCAGCCATGGTTTACGCCCCCCTTGACTTGTCGGCCGCAACCATCATGCAGTCGAGAATCTTGTTGTAGTCGGCGCACCGGCACAGGTTGCCGGAAATGCCGTGCGCGAGTTGCGCGCGTGTCGGCGCGGGATTGGTTTTCAGGAAGCCCACCGTGGCCATCACGAAGCCCGGCATGCAGAAGGCGCACTGGAAGCCCTGGCCCTCGACCACCGCCTGCTGCACCGGGTGCAACGTGCCATCGGGAGCGGCGAGCCCTTCAATGCTCTGGATTTTTTTGCCGCGCACGCTGTGCGTGAGCACCGAACAGGCATACCGCGGGACATCGTCCACCAGTACCGTGCAGGCGCCACATTCCGCGCGGTCACACCCCAGCTTGGTGCCGGTGAGACCGAGCTTGTAGCGCAGGGTCATGGCGAGCGTCTCGTTCTTCAGCACATCGACACGGCGCTGCTGGCCGTTGACGTCGAGCGTGATGAGACGTTCGACCGCACCCGCCATGCCATCGTTCTGGCCCATGATCGTGGTGCGGAACAGGTATGCCGACGCAGAGACGGTAGCGCCTGCTGCGATCACACCCTTGATGAAATTACGTCGCGAATGCCCAGGTTGAAGACCCGGTGCGTCTGCCATGCCGTCTTGACTCATAGAGCCCATCCCCCCCCGAATAATTGCGCATGATAGCACCAACTGTCGAGTTGTAAATACGGTGCAGATAGGTCGGAGATCGACCCTGCACGAGTGTTCAATGCCCAATCAGACCCGCCGGACCCGCCCTTCAGCCGCGCGGGAGAGCCGGTCTTGCACCGCCAACCCCAAGCCGTCGGTCCCAATCGAGGTCGCCAGAATATGGGTGACGCCGGTTGCATCGAGCGCCCGCAGGGCCGCAAATAGCTCACGGGCCGCCCTGGCAGGATCGCTCCGGGATCCGTACGGCCGCACTTCCACCCGCCCGGCCGAAGCCAGCCCCGCCAAGTCAGGCGCCAGCGCCAACAAGTCGTCTTCCGGCGCCAGTATGCCCACACGTGCCCCTTGCGCCGTCAGCGTCCGTGTATCGGCGGCAAGCCGGTGGACCACGCGGTCGACCGCGCCTTCGTACAGGGTCAGCTCCGCCTGCGGCGCGTAGTGACGCGTGAGTTGGCCGGGCGCGACCTGGGCGACGTGCTCACTACCCTGCTGCGCCACCGCAACGACTTCCGGCACCACCGTTCGGATCTGCTCGAGCGTGAGTCCGCCCGGGCGCCGCATCACCGGTGGGTCCACGGTGAAGTCGACGATGGTGGATTCGAGTCCGATGTCAGTGGGCCCGCCATCGAGGACGATGTCAACGCGGCCGGCCAGATCCGCCAGCACGTGCGCGACCGTCGTCGGACTGGGTCGCGAAAATCGGTTGGCGCTGGGCGCCGCCACCGGTACGCCGGCCATCTCCAGCAACGCCCGCGCGACCCGGTGCGAGGGCACGCGCAACGCCACACTCGGCAGACCGGCGGTGACGCTGTCGGGCACGGTCAGCTTCTTCGGCAGAATGATCGTCAGCGGCCCCGCCCAGAACGCGAGGGCGAGCTTGCGCGCGGCCGGCGGCACGTGCGAGGCGCAGAGCGAGAGCTGGCCAATGTGCGCGAGGTGAACGATCAGCGGATCGGTGGCGGGACGGCCCTTGGCCTCGAAGATTCTGGCGACGGCAGCCGGATCGAGCGCGTTGGCGCCGAGGCCGTAGACGGTCTCGGTCGGAAACGCCACCAGCTTGCCGGCGCGCAAGGCTTCGGCCGCTTCGGCGATGACGGCCGGATCAGGATGATCTGGATCGACGCTCAGCACACGAGTGGTCATTGGCTTGGCGCTTGCTGGGGACCTGGGACTTTCAACACGTCAGTACCAATGAGCAATTGAATCACCCGACTGTAACTCTGTACGCCCTCTTCAACGCCTTGCGACTTCAACATCTGGTCGTACGTCGACCACGCGGCCCGTTTCACTGGTTGCACCAATGCCTTAAGACGCTGGCGGATCGCCTCCTGGTCCCCTTGTGGACCGGCGTCGAGCTTCTGCAAGACCAGCCGCTGCGTGATCGGCTGCAACTGGTTGGCTGACTCGGCCACCAGTTCCAGCCACGCGCTGTATTCGGCCGCAGGTCCGGCGCGGAGCGCGGCGAGATAGCCGACAAAGCTCGCATCCGATTCCGGCGCATACCCCGACAAGTGCGCCCACTCATGCGCGAGCACGATCGGGCGCTCGGGTCCGGTGAGATCCGGATTGAGCAGCGTCTCGAGATAAAACGGCGCCAGCATGCCGCTCACACCTGAGGCACGAAAGAAGGGCGAGAGCCACGACGTCTTGGGCTGCGCGACGATGGTCGGTCGCGGCCGGCCGAGTTCACGTTCCACCTGGTGCAGCGCGTCGATCAACGCGGGCGGCGAGTCGTGAACCCCGGGAAAGCCGGCGGCGTGCGCGATCGCGTATGTGCGATTGGCTTCGCGCACCGCGTACTCCGCCAACAAACGAACCGCGCTTGGCGTCACCCGCGACGCGTCGTACGGCACCATCGCCTCGAGTGGCGGCCGCGCGTAGTTGAAACCCCACGCGGCCAGAAACCACAGGTAGACGATCGCCGCACCCGTGAGGGTGGCCAGCAATCCGCGGCCGATCGGCCTGATCGATTTCTCACGGCGGAGGCGTCGGAGCCAGTGGATCCAACCACCAATCAAGATGACAACGACCAGCGACAGCGTGAGATCGAACAGCGATAGCGTGACGCGATTCGAGAGCGTGGTCAGGTTGGCTTGGACGGCGGGATAGAGACGGCGCGCGTAGTAGTGCTCGACGGCCGGCGCCGACGGCGGCCGCATCGCAACGATCGCGGCAACACCGATGACGCAGATTTGAAAGACAGATTTCACAGACACGTTGGGCCGCAGATTACGCAGATTACACAGATTCGAAAGTCAGGCCATCTGGAATCGTCAGCGGCCCGTAACGCGGCGGTACAGGAACGATGCGATCGGGAATCCTAAGGCGAACACGATGGCAGCGACGCCCTGCGAGCTGTGCCCAATGCTAGCGAGGTAGGTGCCCGCACCGATCGCACCGAGGCTCACGAGGAACGCGAAGACCTGCCCCGTCGCAATCGTGCGCCGAATTGTGGCGTTCGAGCGCAGTCGATCGCGCTGGTTTTCCTCTGCCATGTTGACGATGCGATTGGCGAGGCCTGGAACAACCTGTTCGAAGCGGGCGAGGTCTTCGGGATCAGGCAGAGGACCCGCCCGGAACTCCTGGTGGGTCTGCTGCACGATGCGAACATCTGGCGCGCCCGCCGGAAGTCGATTACGGTTGCGTTTCGATCCCACTGGCGTCTGGGTGCAGTTCGGCTTCGTGACTCATTGCATCGCGCAAGTCGTCACCTACCAAGGTCCAGTCGCCGCTGTCGTTGTGGTCGACGGGGATTGTGGCCTCGTCGAATTGTGGGGCTAGCTCGACCAAACGGGCAAAGCCCGCGCCGATCGCGTCGAGCAGGTCGTGACCAGACATAACGTTCCCATTATGCGGCAATCTTCGAGAAGCGCATCTGCCGAATTTCAGCTCCTTCGGGAACAGCTTGTGCCGGACAGCTTCTGAAACACGAGGATTGGGCAGGCCTGGCTGGGAGCAAATCGATCTTCCATTTGACAGCTAAGGGACGAACTTCCGGCGAATGCGGCAAGGATGCATGACCGCGCTGGTCAAAACATCGCAGATAATGCACTCTCAATGCGAATCCTGCTAGCGTTGATCTGTGCATCTCTTGTCACCGTCGCCGGCTCAGCTCAGAGTCAGAGGCCCGATGACCTGGTGGGAGTCACCTTCGAAGCCCATGTTGTCGGAGTTGTCGACGGCGACACACTCGATATCGTCCGGGCCCACACGAAACGAAAGATCCGAATTCGACTCGACGGGGTGGATTCACCGGAGACCGGCGAGCCCTTTTCCCAACAGGCGAAGAACTTCAGTCGGGTCTCGGCATTCGACAGGAATGTTAGCGTAGTTGGCAAAGACGTCGATCGGTATGGACGACTTGTTGCTCGGATTCAAGCCGAGGGAAAGGACCTCAGTGTCGAGGTGGTCGCGGCCGGCCTTGCGTGCCATTTCCTTCGCTACTCGTCGGATCCGACACTCGCGAAAGCCGAAGCGAACGCCAGAGCTTCGGGATTGGGTTTCTGGGCGAACGGGGCACCCAAGCCGAGGTGTGTGGAACTCAATCAGCCCCAGGGCCTCATGTCTGGCGCGGCACAATCGAGCGGCTTCTTTGGAAACGTGAATAGCAAGGTCTACCACGCCCCCACCTGTAGAAACGCCCATTGCAAAAATTGCACGAAGGAATTTCGAACACGGGAGGAGGCCGAGGAGGCTGGGTACCGAGCCGCCGGCGACTGCCTGCGGTAAACTCACGATGGCGTGGAACAGGTGTTCACGATAGCGTGGCGCGCGCACACACTTGAACCGATTTTCATGGATGATAGACGCTAGGGCATTGGTTTGATGCAGCCCGATGGCGACGGGCATGACGCCTTCTTTCACATGTCAGGGTGACGAACCTACAAGGCTTAGCGCCAGGGTTTCGCGAGTCGTTCCTGACCGTCCGCGCCCCGAAAAGCATGAGGGCTGAGGAGGTGGCGACACTGCAGTACGCGAGATCACGAGTCAGCGTTCTGCTAACCCTCATTCGGCCGAACCTAAGTGGGCACGCCGCGAAGCCTACCATCAGCTGGTGGGTCGATCGGCGAATTCGGAGCTTCATCCCGTTCGGCCGCCAGCAACGCGGCCACAGCTCCTCGCTAGTTGCCCGCCGTTTTGGGTGCCATCTTGTAAACCTCTGGCAGCGAAAATAGGGTGCCCAGAAGGCGCACTCTTCTTACGACTTTTCGTGACTTCCGTTGCAATCTGGTTGCGAGCCGCGGGTGAAAATTGGCTCGCCAGCCGTAGCTTCCACCTACGCGACTTCGTCGCTCCGGTGGACAGGCAGGTCCTTCGCATGGCCCCCGAGGAAGGTTGGCTTGCCAACCGTAGCTCGGTCGCCGAACCACCAGCCCACCTTCGCTCGCTTCGCGAGCTACGGTGGGCAACCTCCGCCTGAATTCCGAGCGGAGGTTGGTCGGGATGCCGAGATTCGAACTCGGGACCTCCTGCACCCCAAGCAGGCGCGCTACCAGGCTACGCTACATCCCGTCCTTACTTGCACTGACGGACTTGCGGGGTTGAACGATTCTATTTTCTCTTGGCGGCTTTCGCTACCGCCTTCTTCTTCTCGGCAAGGGGCGGCGGCACCAACTGCAGTTCCGCAGCCTCGACGCCGTCTTTCGCCAGCATCTGCAGAATCGATTGCAGCCCAGTCTTCACGTGCCGCAGGCGGTCGCGCACGTGGTCGCCAACGGCTTCTTCAATCAGCAGAGAAGCGCCGCTACTCTTGACGCCGCCATCTTCATCCTTGGCGTCACCGTCCTCGTCCAGACGCCGCCGGGCGCCCGAGAGCGTCAGTCCCTCTTCAAAGACGAGCCGCTTGATCCGGAGCACCAGTTCGACATCCGATCGCCGATAGAGGCGCGGTCCGCCACCTGCAGGTATCTGGCCGATTTGCGGAAACTCGGCTTCCCAGGATCGCAACACGTAGGGCTGGACCTGCACCACTTCGCAGACGTCCGCAGCCTTGAATAGCTCGCGCTTGGGTGCAGCCATCGAGGCAGTGTCCAGCGGGGAGTATAGCATGCAGCCGTCAGCGGCCCGACCGCTTGGGCCCCTGCTTGGCACGCGACTTCTTGGACAAGTTCGGCTGGGCGGCGCGCGACTTCTGTTTCGCCGACACGGGCTTCCCCTTCGCCTTGCCGCGGGCATGCGCGGACTTGTCCGCCGTAGCCTTGGCGAAGGCGGAGGGGGACTTGTCCCAGGCGCCCTTATGGGCAGTCTTGCTCTCGGCCTTCAGCCGCTCGTGTTTCGACGGCGAAGACCCGGGCCCCTTTCGAACCGGGCTGCGCCGTTCGGGCGCGCGCTCGCGGCCAGTCTTCCGCACGTCACCACCGCGCTGCTCCGCCCGCCCGCGAATTTGAATGCGGATCGGCGCGCCGAGAAATCCGTACTCTTCACGGAGCCGGTTCTCGAGAAACCGCTCGTACGAGAAGTGCAGCTTCGTCAGGCTGTTGGTGAACAGGATGAACGTCGGCGGCGCCACCGCTGCCTGCGCGGCGTACATCACGCGCATGTTGCGCCGGCTGGCCGTCACTGGCGGCGCCGCGCCAGTGATTTTGAGGATGAATCGATTGAGCTCGCCGGTGGGCACGCGCTTGCGCGTGGCGGCATAGACCTTGTCGACCACCTCCAGCAGTTTCGGCGTGCGCTCACCGGTCACTGCCGAGATGTGCAGAATCGGCGCGAAGTCGAGGAACTTCAATTGATACCGCAGGTTCTCGTCAAACACCTTCGCGGCTTCGGGTCCCTGCTCTTTCATCAGGTCCCACTTGTTGGCGGCGACGATCACGCCGCGCCCGGCGTCTTTCGCCGCGCCGGCAATCGCGCCGTCCTGATCGGTAGGACCGACCGTCGCATCGATCACCAGCACCACGACGTCGGCGCGCTCGATGGCGCGCTTGGCCAGCATCACGCTCAGCGTTTCGACCTGCCCCGACTTCGAGACCTTGCCGGGCTTCCTGATGCCGGCCGTATCGACAATGCGGAATTGACGGCGATGCCACATCAGCACCGAGTCGACCGAATCCCTCGTGGTGCCCGGCATCTCGGACACGATCATCCGCTCTTCGCGCAGCAGCCGATTGACGAGCGACGACTTGCCGGCGTTGGGCCGCCCGACAATCGCAATCGCGGTCTCCGTGGGTTCGGATTCGCCAAGGGCGCCAGGGGTGTCGGGCTCGTCTGAGTGATCGCGAGCGTAGGCCGATACATCGGGTGTGTCGATGGCCCTCGTCTTGACCTGGGGAAGGATCGCCACCACCACTTCAAGCAGGTCGCCGACCGCTTGTCCGTGCTCGGCGCTGATCTCCACGACCGAATCGAAACCCATCTGGTAGAGCTCGAGCGCCCCGGCGCGGCCGCGGCGATCGTCCATCTTGTTGATGGCCAGGATCACGGGCACACCGGTCGCGCGCGCAGCGGCGGCGATTTCCTGGTCACCGGGGATCAGGCCCTCGCGGCCATCGACCACGAAAATAATGAGGTCGGCAGACTTCAGCGCGCGTTGGCCGCGCTCGACGACGAGCTCGTGCAACGGATCTTCGCTGGCGCCAAACAAGCCGCCGGTGTCGGTCAGGTCAAAGCGCGCCTCGCCCCAGGTGACCGGGTGCGTAATGACATCGCGCGTCGTCCCGGCAATCGCCGTGACGATCGAGCGCCGGGCTCCACTCAGCCGGTTGAACAACGTCGACTTGCCGACGTTGGGCCGGCCGACCAGCACGACGCGGGCTAAAGTTTTCTGCGACACGATTCCTTCTATCTTACAGGTCTAAAAGGGCTTGCGGGGGAAACTCCCCTACAGCCTCTGCATCGCACTGCCGATAAATACAGCCGGACAAAGCACTTATCCGTTTGACAGCGTAAGTGCCCTGATTTAAGCTAGTTACACTGATCGAGGAGCGACCAGGCAGCATGATCAAGGTCGACATCGTGAACGAGGTCTCTCGGGTGGCAGACGTCACCAAGGTGAAGGCCGAGCTGGCAGTCGATGCGGTATTCGAAGCGATGCGTCATTCGATGCAGCGTGGCGAACGCATTGAGCTGAGGGGGTTTGGCGTGTTTCAGGTAAAGCCCCGAAAGCGCGGGATTGGCCGCAATCCCCGCACGGGCAAAGAAGTACGCATTCCGCCCGGCCGGACCATCCGGTTCAAGCCAGGCAAGGAACTGCGGAACATCGGCTAGCCCGTGCACCCGCCCTCGGGGCCTGACGGTCCCTCGTCGTTGCCCATTTCAGATCCGGTCGATCGGTACGATGACTTCGTACCGGTCTACGTCCCGCGTCCCCTGCCGCCAGCTCACGGGCGGCTCTGGGTCCAGCTCGTGCTGCTCGGGGCCACCGTCATCACCACCACACTGGTGGGCGGCAGCCATTACTACAGCTTCGCCATCGATCTCGCGACCGTCAACGACCTGCGGCCAGAGCTATCACCGACCTCAGTGTTTCTCGACCCCATGTTCTGGGTGCGGGGGCTCTGGTACAGCCTGACGATCCTGGCCATTCTCGGCTGCCACGAGATGGGCCATTACCTCGCGTGCCTGCGTTACGGCGTGGAGGCGACGCGGCCCTACTTCCTGCCCGCGCCGCTGCCGCTCACGGGCACGCTCGGCGCCTTCATCCGCATTCGCTCGCGCATTCCCAGCAAGATCGCGCTCTTCGATATCGGCATCGCCGGGCCGCTCGCCGGCTTCATCGTCGCGGTGCCGGCGCTCTTCATCGGCTTGTGGCTGTCGCGCGTGGACCGGCTGCCGGCGGATGCGTCGAACCTGGTGGAGTTGGGCGAGCCACTCTTGTTCCGGCTCGCGGCGTGGATCGTCTGGGGCGACGTCGCCGACGGCTACACCATCAACATGCATCCGATGGCGTTCGCAGCGTGGTTCGGCCTGCTCGCGACGGCCCTCAACCTGTTCCCGATCGCGCAACTGGACGGCGGCCACATTTCCTATGCCGTGTTCGGCCGGCGCTCCACCGTCATCACCATCGTGATGATCGGGGTGGCGATCGGCCTGACCTTTGTCTCGTCAAGCTGGATTGCCTGGACGGTCTTGCTGGTGATCATGATCGCGATGATGGGCCCCCGCCATCCGCCGACGCTGGATGAAGACGAATCGCTGGACCGCGGGCGGTTGCTGCTTGCCGTGGTGGCGCTCGTCGTGTTGATCGTGTGCTTCACGCCGGCGCCAATCGGTCCGTTCCTCGGCGCCCCCTGAGGCTTGTGGCTTGAGGACGACATTACCCCAAGTCCCAAGCCCCTTTACAGCATCGACAGCGGATCGACGTCGACCGCGATCGCCTTCGACATCTTCGTCAGCCGCGACAGGGCCAGTTGCAGGCCCTCTCGCATCGCTTTGCGGCTGGTTCCCTTCAGGAACAGCTGGACGCGGTGCTCGCCGCGCAACTTCGTGAGCGGTGCCGGCGCCGGACCCAGCACGACGAAGCCCTTGCCACCTCGTAGCGAATCAGCCAGGTCGCTGGCCGTATCCATCGCGTCCGCAAACGTCTTGCCGCGCACGACGACGTTGACCATGGCTACCTGGGGCGGATACCGCATGGCGCGCCGGAACTCGACTTCCTTATCGTAGAACGCGCGGTAATCCTGATCGCATGCCATCCGCACGCTGTAGTGCTCGGGCACCAGCGACTGGATGATGGCCTGCCCCGGCCGCTCGCCCCGGCCAGCACGGCCGGCCACCTGGGTCAATAACTGGAACGTGCGCTCGGCCGATCGGAAGTCAGCGAGCCCCAGCCCGACATCGGCGGAAATGACCCCGACCAGCGTGCACTCGGGAAAGTCGTGGCCCTTCGCGATCATCTGCGTGCCGATCAGCACGTCGATGTCACGGCTCGCCACTTTCTCCAGGATCTGGACGAGGCTGCCCTTCCGGCGCACGGTGTCGCGATCGACCCGCGCGACGCGAGCCGAGGGAAACGCTGAGCGGATCTCGGCTTCCACCCGCTCGGTACCGAAGCCGATACGTTCCATGTACGGCGCCGCGCACTTCTCGCATGCTTTTGGGACCAGCTTGGTGAAGTTGCAGTAGTGGCAGCGCGCCCGCCAGTCTCCACCGTCGCGCGAGTCGCGATCGGCGGTCGCGCTATGGTGGACAGGCCTGCGCCTATGAACGGTCAGGGTGACGCTGCAATTGGGGCACTCGAGGCTCGCGCCGCATTGCCGGCACAACACCGAGGTCGCGAATCCGCGTCGGTTGAGCAGGATCAGCGACTGCTGCCCTTCCTCCAGGCGGGTCGTGATCGCCTCGCGCAGCGCGCGGCTCAACACCACCTCGGCGCCGGCCGCGGCAATCTCCTCGCGCATGTTCACGACCTGCACCTGCGCCATCGGCCGGTCGAGCACCCGCCGGTTGAGCGTGACCAGCGAGTAGCGGCCCGCGAGCGCGTTCGTATATGACTCGAGCGTGGGCGTCGCCGAGCCAATCACCACCAGCGCGTTCGCAAACTTGCCGCGCATGATGGCAACGTCGCGGCCGTGGTAACGCGGCGTTTCGTCCTGCTTGTACGAGGTGTCGTGCTCTTCATCCACGATGATCAGGCCGGGATTGGCGAGCGGCGCAAACACCGCCGAGCGGGTGCCGATCACGACATCGACATCGCCGCGACGAATCCGGTGCCACTGATCGTGGCGCTCACCATCGGAGAGGCCACTGTGCTGGATGGCGACGGCCGCGCCAAAGCGGGCGCGAAAGAGCGCCGCCACCTGCGGGGTGAGGGCAATCTCGGGCACCAGCATCAGCACGCCCCGCCCACGCTGCCGCACCGCGTCGGCCAGCCGCAGGTAGACCTCGGTCTTGCCGCTGCCGGTCACGCCGTGCACGAGGGCGACATGAAAGGCGTTGGCGGCCGCCAGTGGCGCGAGGTGGGCCATGGCGGCTTCCTGCTCGCTCGTCAGGGCTCGCGGTCTCCCGGCCCCATCCGGCTTGTGCGCACCGACCGCGTGCTCGAACGGATCGCGGTCGACGCGGTCGTTGCGAATCGCGACGTAGCCCAGTCCCTTCAATCGCGTGATGGTGGCCGCCGCGATGCCGCGCTCGGCGAGGTCGGGTGCCGACAGACCATGCGGCGCGCCGTTCAGCAGCAGCATCGCCTGCTTCTGCTTCGCTCCCAATGCCAGCGCGGTCCGGCTTCCACCTTCGCCAAGGCTTTGGTGGACAGGAAAGCCGGATGCCACATGCTCTGTTGTAGCGTCCGCCTTCTCGACCGCCGTAGCCTTGGCGGAGGTGGTTAGGCGGACCATGCCGGCGGCGGTCAGCGCGACAATGCGAACGGTCTTGAAGCGATCGACCTTGTTCGTGAGCCCATGCGGCGGCAAGGCGGCGGCCAGCGTCGCGCCCGGGCCGGCGAGATAGTAGTCGGACACCCACTGGGTGAGCTTGACCACGTCGGGCGGCACAAAGGCGCCGGCGTCCAGCACCTGGATGATGTCTTTCAGCTTGAAGGTGAGGTCGGCAGCACTCACCTGTCCGACGGCGACGCCGGTGAGCTTGCGAGGCCCGAGCGGCACCACCACGCGCGCGCCTGGCACGGGCATGGCCTGGTCGGGCGGCACCCGATACGTCAGCAGGCCGAGCGCGGGCACCGGCACCGCGACGGAGACGAGGCGCTCGGTCAAGGCGTGCCTACGCGTCGCCTTGCAGGATGGCGCGAACCAGCTTCATGTCGTCCCACACTTCGCGCTTGGCCGACGGATTGCGCAGCAGGTAGGCGGGATGGAAGGTCGGGATCAGTAAGGTGCCGCGATAGTCGAATCGCCGGCCGCGCAGCCGCGTGATGGGGTCGGTGGTCTTGAGCAGGCACTGCGCGGCGAACTTGCCGAGCGGCACGATCACCGCCGGCCGGATCACGTCGATCTGCCGAAACAGGAACGGTTCGCAGGTCGCGACTTCATCGGGCTCGGGATTGCGATTATCCGGCGGCCGGCACTTGATCACGTTGGCAATGTAGACCTGCTCGCGCGACAGGCCGATCGCTTCGATAATCTTGGTCAGCAGCTGGCCGGCGCGGCCCACGAACGGTTCGCCGCGCTTGTCTTCCTCCTCGCCCGGCGCCTCGCCCACCAACATCAGGCGGGCCTTGGGGTTGCCGACACCGAACACGATCTGCGAGCGGCCGAGCGTGCAGAGCTTGCAGCGCATGCAGGCCGGGCCGATGTCGGTCTTGATGTCGTCGAGGGACTCGGCCGGAGCGGTCCGGCTCAAGCCGGACGCCACATCGGCGCCGCGCCCTGTGCTGTCCGCCTTGAGGCGGACCTCTTCGGTCCGCTGACGCCACGCGGGATCGCGGCTCAGGCCGCTGACTCCCATTGCTGCGTAGTAACGCAGGTGATCGGCAATCTCGCGTGACATCGGCGCTACGCCTTGGCGGCCGCGTGACGCGCGGGCACGGCAATCAGCAACTGCTCCACCCGCTCGAGTACGCGGGCGGCTACGGCACTCTTACTCTGTAAGGGCACGTCCTCGACGCCGGCCTTCGAGACGATCGACACGGCGTTGGTTTCGACGTCGAAGCCCACGCCGGCACGCGACACATCGTTGGCCACCACCAGATCCACGGCCTTCTTCTCGAGCTTGCCCTGGGCGTAGGCCACGACATCGTGCGTCTCGGCTGCGAAGCCGACTAACACCGGTACGCCCTGCGCGCGCGACGGCAGGCGGCCCACGTCGGCGAGGATGTCCTTGGTGCGGTTGAGCGTAATCGTCAGATCGCCGCCGGTCTTCTTGACCTTCTGGGAGGCAGGTTCAGCCGGCGTGTAGTCGGCCACCGCCGCCGCCATGATCACGGCATCCTGATCGGCGGCCCGCGCCATGACGGCGGCGTGCATTTCCGCGGCGCTGCGCACCGCGATTGTCTCGGCACCGTGGGGCGGCGTCAGGTGCGTCGGACCAGTCACCAGCGTCACCGCCGCCCCGCGACGCAGCGCTTCGGCCGCCAGCGCATAACCCATGCGCCCGCTGGAGCGGTTGCCGACGAAGCGGACCGGATCGATGTCTTCGAAGGTCGGCCCGGCGGTCACCAGCACGCGCCGGCCAGCCAGCGTGCCGCCATCGCCTGGCGGCTTCGGCGCGCCAAGCGCCGAGGTCTTCGCACGCAAGAGCTGTTCGGCCGCCGCCACCACATCCTCGGGTTCAGCCAGGCGGCCCTTGCCAATCCACCCGCAGGCAAGGTAGCCCGAACCCGGATCGACGACGTGCACGCCGCGCGCTATCAACGTGGCCAGGTTCTTCGCCACCGCGGGATGCTCGAACATGTTGGTGTTCATCGCCGGCGCAATCAGCACGGGTGCCCGCGTGGCGACAAACAGCGACGAGAGAAAGTCGTCGGCCAAACCGTTGGCGAACTTGCCCACGGTATTGGCGGTGGCCGGCGCCACCAGCAACAGGTCGATGGTCGAGGCGATCGAGATGTGCTCGATATCGGCGTTGGCGCCCGCCTGCCACTGGTCGGTGATCACCGCGCGCCGCGTGATCGCCTCGAAGGTCAGCGGGCCCACGAACTGAGTGGCCGACCGGGTCATCACGGCCACGACGTCGTGGCCATTCTTCTGAAGGCCGCGCGCGATCTCCACCGCCTTGTAGGCGCCGATGCCGCCAGTCACGCCGAGTGCGATGAATGCCATGGGTTATTTCTCAAACGACCTGATGATCTCTTCGGCAATCAGGCTCATGCGATGGGTCCGCGATCGTTCCGCCGCGATAATCTCCTGCAACCGCACGACCGTGGGCTCGAGACGATCGTTGATGACGACGTAGTCGTAGTCGACGTAGGCGCCGGCCTCGGCACGCGCCGCCGCCAGGCGACGCTGCATGGCCGCTTCGCTGTCGGCGCTGCGGCCGCGCAGCCGCCGCTCGAGAATCTGGAACGACGGCGGCAACACGAAGATGGCGGTGCGATCGATGCCGGTGGCCGTGACCTGCCGGGCGCCCTGCACGTCGATCACCAACACCACGTCCTGGCCCGATGCCAGCAGCGCTTCGGTATCGGGCCGGCAGGTGCCGTAGAGGTTGCCGAAGACGTCGGCCCACTCCAGGAACTCCTGCCGCTCGATCATGCCCTCGAAGTGCGACCGGCTGACAAAATTATAGTCGACGCCGGCGCGCTCGCCGGCCCGCGCGGCGCGCGAGGTATAGGACCGCGACATCCGCAAGTTGGGCAGAATCTGCACCAGCCGCTCGGCGAGCGTCGTCTTGCCGGTCCCCGACGCGGCCGAGATGATGAACAGCAGCCCGCGACTCTTACTCGACATTCTGGACCTGCTCGCGCATTTTCTCCATCTCGGCCTTCGCCTGGATCACGACCTCCGACACCTGTAGCCCGTCGGCCTTCGAGCCAATCGTATTGATCTCGCGATTCATTTCCTGCAGCAGGAAGTCGAGCTTGCGCCCGCACGGCTCGGGGCTGTCGGAGAGCGCATCCCAATGCGCGAGGTGACCGTGAAAACGGGTGACCTCTTCGCTGATGTCGGATCGTTGCGCCACGCGCACCACTTCCTGCGCCAGCGCCGCCTGGTCGATCGGTAGCGCGCCGGCCAGCTCGCGCGCGCGCTCCAGCAGCCGCGCTTCGAGTTCCTCGCGACCGGTATCGGCCGCCGCGGCAATGCGAAGGATCAAATCGGCCAGCAGCGCCTTGCGGGCATCGAGGTCAACGCGAAGATGCGCGCCCTCGCGCACGCGCATGGTCTCGAGTTGACCGATGGCATCGTCGACCGCGGCCTCGACCGGCACGCCAAGGGCCTCGGCCATTCCGCCTGACTCCGGCACCTCCTCCTGGATGGTCAAGGCCTGCGGCAGGCGCAACAGATCGCCTGGGGTGAGGGTGCCGCTGATCAGGCCTTTCTCCCGCGCCTGCTCCATGGCCGCCGCCAGCGCCTGCGCGAATTCGGCGTTGAGCTCGATTCGCGGCACCGCCACGTGCCGGGTCTGTAACGACACGCCGATCTCGACGCGGCCGCGGCCGAGGCGCTTCTGCACCAGCGCGCGGAGCGGCGGTTCGAGCGCCGCCAGCGACGTCGGCAGGCGCAGTTGCAAGTCGAGGAAGCGGTGGTTGACGGCTCGAATCGTCACTCCGATCGTGCCACGCTCATCGTCGCGCGTGAGTGAAGCAAAACCGGTCATGCTCTTGATCATAGGGTGCTTTCGGTCTTCAGCCGCCGGCCCTCGGCCTTCAGTTCCTTCGTATCGGGACGCGTTTCGAGCAACTGCATCTGGTGCAGCCGCGCATAGACACCGCCAGGCCGCTCGACCAGCTCGTCGTGCCTGCCCATCTCGACGACCCGGCCGCGTTCCAGCACGATGATGGCGTCGGCCTTCTGCACGGTCGACAGACGGTGCGCGATGACAAACGACGTGCGGTTCATCATCAGCGTGGCCAGCGCCTGTTGCACGAGGCGTTCCGATTCCGAGTCGAGCGCCGAGGTCGCCTCGTCAAGAATCAGCAGGGGAGAATTCTTGAGCAGCGCGCGGGCGATCGCCAGCCGTTGCCGCTGGCCGCCCGACAGCCGTTGGCCGCGCTCGCCAATCGTGGTGTCGTAGCCGTGCGGTTGGGCGACGATGAAGTCGTGGGCGTTGGCCGCCCGCGCCGCGGCCTCAATGGCCGGCATGGCCGCGCCCGGCGTGCCGTAGGCAATGTTGGCGGCGATGGTGTCGTCGAACAGCACGGTTTCCTGCGTCACCATGCCAATCTGCGCGCGCAGCGACGCCAGGGTCACGTCGCGAATATCCTGGCCGTCGACCGTGATGGCGCCGCTGGTGACGTCGTAGAAGCGCGGCAACAAGTTGACGAGCGTGGTCTTGCCGGCGCCGCTGCGACCGACAATCGCCACCATCTGCCCGGCCCGCACCGAGAGCGACACGCCGCGCAACGTGCTGCGGCCATGGCCGTCCTCGTAGCCGAAGCTGACGTCCTTGAACTCGATGGCGCCGGAGAACGGCGGCAACGCCGCCGCGCCCTCGCGCTCGCCCACCTCGGTATGCGTGTCGATCAGTTCGAAGATGCGCTCGGACGCCGCCATCGCCTGTTGCAGGTTGGCATTGACCCGCGACAGCTTCTTGATCGGTCCGTACATCAACAGCAACGCGGCCAGGAACGACGTGAACTCTCCGGCCGTCAGCCGGCCCTGGGCAATCTCGCGGCTGCCGTACCACAGCGCGCCGGCAATCGCGACGCCACCCAGAAACTCCATCAGTGGCGGCAGCGTGGCCAGCACCCGCGTCACCTTGAGGTTGGTCCGGAACAACGTCGCCGACGCGCGCTCGAACTTGGCGGCCTCGCGGCCTTCCGCGCCGAACGCCTTGACGATGCGATGGCCGGTGAAGGCCTCGCCCGCCACATGCGACATGTGCTCCTGCGCCTCCTGGCTCCAACGCGAGACGGTGCGGACGCGCTTGCCGAGACGAACAATCGGATAGACAACAAGGGGTGCGGCCGTCATGCAGACCAGCGCGAGTTTTGGGTCGTAGTAGAACAACAGCCCGGCGCAACCCATCAGCGTCAACGACTCGCGCGCAAGGTCGCCGATCGTCTCCGACACCGCGCGCTGCACCATGCCGACGTCGTTGTTGATGCGCGAGAGCAGCTGGCCGGCCGTGCGCCGCGCGAAGAACGCCGCCGACTGATCGAGCATGTGGCGGAACAACTGGTTGCGCACCACCATCACCACGCGGTGCCCCAGGCCTTCCATCAGGTAGCTCGAAAAATACGAGCCGAGCCCCTTGAGCAAATAGACGATCAGGATCGCGGCAGTGATCGACGCCAGGTTGCCCTGGGTAATCAGCACATCGTCGATGATCGGCTTGATCAGATACGCGAGCGCCGCTGACGAGGCTCCGTACACCACCATGGCCACTGCCGCGCCGGCAATGACGGCCTTATGCGGGGTGGCGTAGCGAAGAAGGCGCGGAAAAGGGTTCATCAGCGGGTGTCAGACACCCTATACCCGTTGGGATGGGTCGAATGCCACTGCCAGGCGTGGCGCACGATCACCTCGAGGTCGGCATAGCGCGGCGTCCAGTGCAGCTCGCGCTGGGCCCGATCGCTCGCGGCATAGAGCATGGCCGGGTCGCCGGCGCGCCGCGGCGCCGCCGTCCACGCCACCGGTGCGCCGACCACGCGGCTGACGGTCTCGATCACGGCCCGCACCGATTGCGGCGTGCCGGTGCCGATGTTATAGGCCGCTGACGGCGCGCCGTTCTCGAGCGCGGCCAACGCGCACAAATGGGCCTCGGCCAGGTCACACACGTGAATGTAGTCACGCTGGCAGGTGCCGTCCGGGGTCGGGTAGTCCTCGCCAAACACCTTGAGCGGCGTGCCGCCGGTGGCGGCGCGAATGGCAAGCGGAATGAGGTGGATCTCGGGATCGTGATCCTCGCCGATGGTGCCATCGGGGTGCGCCCCGGCCGCGTTGAAATAGCGCAGCGCCATCCACTGCAGTCCGTATGCCTGCTCAAGATGTGGCAGCGCCCGCTCGATCGTCAGCTTGGTCTCGCCGTAGGCGTTGATCGGCTGCGTGGCGAGCGACTCGATAATGGGCACCTGCGACGGCTCGCCATAGACCGCGCAGGTCGACGAAAACACGAAGCGCCGCACCCCGGCCGCACGCATCGCCTCGAGCACACCCAGTGTGCCGACGACATTGTTCTGGTAGTAGTCGAGCGGCTTCCGCACCGACTCGCCGACGGCGAGCCAGGCCGCGAAGTGCATCACGGCGTCGGCGCGGTGCTCCACCAGCAGCCGGCGGACGACGTCGACATCGTGAATGGCGGCGCGCACCAGCGGCACCCCCGCCGGCACCGATTCCTGGTGGCCCGCCGACAAGTCGTCGAGCACCGCCACGGCGTGGCCCGCAGCCACCAGGGCGCGCACCGCGTGGCTGCCGATATAACCCGCGCCCCCCGTCACGACCACCCGAGACATGGCTATCGTCCGATCGAGAAGTAGGTGAAGCCTAGCGCTTTCATCTGGTCTGGTTGATAGATGTTGCGGCCATCGAACACGACCGGCGTCCGCATCAACTTCTTGATCCGCGCGAAGTCGGGCTCGCGGAACTCCTGCCATTCGGTGATCACGGCCAGCGCGTCGGCGCCCTTGAGCGCGTCGTAGTTGCGATTGCTGTAGGTGACACGGGTGCCGAAGATGCCCTTGGCCACCTTCATGGCCTCGGGATCGTACGCCTGCACCTTGGCGCCCTTGGCCAGCAACGCCTCGATGATCGGCACCGACGGTGCTTCCCGCATGTCGTCGGTCTTCGGCTTGAAGGCCAGGCCCCACACCGCAATGGTCTTGCCCTTGAGGCCGGCGCCGAAGTGCGCGTCGATTTTCTTGACCAGCACGCGCTTCTGGCTCTCGTTGACCGCATCAACGGCCTTCAGGATCTTGAAGTCGTACTTCTTGTCGGCCGAGAACTTGGTGACCGCCTTCACGTCTTTCGGAAAGCAGCTGCCGCCGTAGCCGACACCCGGGAACAGGAACGAGGTGCCGATGCGCCGGTCCGAGCCCACCGCCTGGCGCACGCGATCGACGTCCGCGCCGAACAGGTCGCAGACGTTGGCGATCTCGTTCATGAGCGAAATCTTGGTCGCCAGGAAGGCATTCGAGGCGTACTTGGACAGCTCCGCGCTCGGACAATTCATCACCATGATCGGTGCGCCGGTTCGCGTGAACGGCTTGTGGAGCTTGACCATCAACTCGGCGGCCCGCGGATCCTCGGCGCCAATCACCACGCGATCGGGCTTCATGAAATCGTCGACCGCCGCCCCCTGCTTCAGGAACTCGGGGTTGCTGACAACGCTGAAGGGATGGGTGGTCTCGCGGCGCACGACTTCGCGAACTTTTTCAGCCGTGCCGACGGGCACCGTGCTCTTGTTGACGATGACCTTGTAGCCGTTCATAGCGCGGGCAATCTCACGCGCGACGCCCATGACGTGTCGCAGGTCCGCCGAGCCGTCTTCCCCTTGCGGCGTGCCGACCGCGATGAACACCACCTCGGCCGCGCGGACCGCCTTGGGGAGTTCGGTCGTGAATACCAGGCGGCCTTCGGTCTTGTTGCGCTTGACCATCTCTTCCAGGCCCGGTTCGTAGATCGGCACCTTGCCGCGGCGAAGCATGCGAATCTTCGCGGCGTCTTGGTCGACGCACGTCACGTCATTACCGCACTCGGCCATGCAGGCGCCCAGCACCAGCCCCACGTAGCCTGTCCCGACCACCGCGATCTTCATTCCACCCCCAAAAGACGGAAGCGTATCACCGGGGTTTTATGCTGTCAACATACTGAACCACAAGGACTTGCTGCTCTTGTGGTACTCTCCTTACCGTGCGGATCCTGATCGACTACCGTCCGGCGCTACGCAAACGGACGGGCGTCGGCGAGTTCGTTCACGGGCTGACCAAGGCCCTGTGCAACGGGAGCAATTCGAGCGACGCGATCACGCTCTTCAGCAGTTCCTGGAAAGACCGGCCCTCGCCCACCCTGGCCTCCGAGATGCCCTCGGCCCGGATTGCCGACGTCAACCTGCCAGTTCGCGCCCTCGTCTGGGCCTGGAATCGCCTCGAATGGCCACCGGTTGAGTGGTTCGCCGGCGAACACGACGTGGTCCACAGCCAGAGCCCCATGCTCATTCCGACCACCTCGGCCGCGCGGGTGGTCACCATTCACGACCTGGATTTCTTGCGGCACGCCGATCAAATGTCCGGCGAGATTCGCCGCGACTACCCGCGCCTTGCCCGCTCCCATGCCGCGCGCGCCGACGCCATCGTCGTGTCGTCGCACTACGCCGCTCGAGAGGTGACGCGGGAACTGGGCGTGACGCCGTCGCGGGTGCACGTCTGTCCGCCGGGCCGACCCGACTGGGCGGCGGGCGTGGCCGCCCGGCAGTCGGCGCGGCGTGGCACCACCATCCTGTTCATGGGCACGCTGAACCTGCGCAAGAACGTGGGCACCTTGCTTGAAGCCTATGCGCGGCTGCGCGCGCAGGTCGCCGATGCGCCGCGCCTGGTGCTGGCTGGCCACACCACGCCGGCGTCGGCGCGCTGGGAAGCGCGCGCGAAAGAAGCACCCCTGGCCGGCCACGTCGAGATCACTGGCTACGTCGACGCCGCCCGGCGCATCGAACTGTTCGCGAACGCGCGCATGCTGGTGCTGCCCTCCTACGAAGAAGGCTTCGGGCTGCCGGTGCTCGAAGCCATGGCCTGCGGCGTCCCGGTCGTTGTGTCGTCGCGCGGGTCGCTGCCCGAAGTGGCCGGTGGGGCCGCGGAGCCGATCGATCCCGACGATGCGGAAGCGATGGCGGCGAAGATGCGCGAGCTGCTGACCGATGGGGCTGCCGAGTCGGCCGCGCAACGCGGCCTGCTGCAGGCGTCCCAGTTCAGCTGGGCGACGTGTGCGGCGGCAGCGCGCACAGCCTACGCCTCGGCAATGGAGGTCCATGCGCATCGCGGTTGACGCGCGCGAGCTGTGCGGCCATCCCACAGGCGTGGGACGCTACCTCCGCGAGTTGCTCACTGAATGGGCGGGTGACGCCAACGCCGTGCGCCACGAGTGGACGCTGTACGCGCACGCCCAGCCCGACGTTCCTGCCGCGTGGCTGCCGCGGGTGCGGGTGATCCCAGGCAGCGGCGGCTCCTCGTGGGAGCAATGGACTTATCCACGAGCGCTCTCGGCCGAGCGGCCGGACGTCATGTTCGCACCGGCGTATTCCGCGCCGCTGACCGCGCCGGCGCCGGTGGTCCTGACCATTCACGACGTGTCGTTCTTCGCACATCCCGAGTGGTTCTCGTTCCGCGAGGGCACGCGCCGACGGCAGCTGACCGGCTGGTCGGCCAGGCGCGCGCAGGCAATCCTCACCGACACGGTCTTCTCGCAGGGCGAGATCGCCCGTCACATCGGGCTGCCGACGGCTCGTGTGGGCGTGATTCCGCTTGGCATCAGGCGCCTGGTCCGGCTGACCGCCTCCGCCGAGGCTTCCACCTTCGCCAAGGCTACGGCTGACAAGACGGCGGTCAAGAAGCCGGACGCCGCATTGACCGCTGCCCCCCCGTCCCGGGAACCAATCGTGTTATACGTGGGCTCGGTGTTCGAACGACGAAGGGTTGATCGGCTGATCGCCGCATTTGATGCCGTGGCCGACCAGGTGCCATTGGCGCAGCTCGAAGTGGTCGGCGAAAACCGGACCCGGCGCCCGCGGATCGATCTGGAGGCGCTGCGTCAGCAATCACGTCACCGCGACCGCATCCACCTTCGGGCCTATGTCGATGACGCGACCTTGGCCAACCTCTATGCCCGTGCCTCGGTGTTTGCGTTCCTGTCGGAGTACGAGGGTTTCGGGTTGACGCCGCTCGAGGCGCTGGCCGCCGGCGTGCCCCCGGTGTTGCTGGACACACCGGTGGCCCGTGAAACCGCCGGCGCGGCGGCGCTCTACGTCTCCGCCGCCGCCGGCCGCGAGGCGATTGCCTCGGCGCTGGTCACCGGCCTTACTGACGAAGGTGTCCGCCGCGACATCCTCGCGCACGCCCCGGCGATCCTGGGCCAGTACGACTGGACGACGACGGCCGCGCGCACACTCGCCGCCATCGAGGGAGCCGCCGTTGGCCGATAACCTGTCCTCCCTCGCGATCATCATCGTCACCTACAATTCCACCACGGAGATCGGGCCCTGCCTCGACTCGCTGGTCGGACACACCGATCCGTTTCCCACCTCGATCACCGTCGTCGACAATGCCTCGAGCGACGGCACCGCCGCTCTTGTCAGGGCACGCTGGCCGAGCGTGCACGTGATCGCGTCGCCCACCAACGTCGGCTTCTCGCGTGCGAATAATCTCGGGATTCGCGCGACCGGTGGTGACTACGTGCTGCTGATGAATCCTGACACCGTGGCGCCGCCGGGCGCCATTCAAACCCTGGTGCGGGGGTTGGCGGCGCACCCTGACGCCGCCATCGCGGGCGCGCGGCTCTTGAGCGAGCGAGGCTTTCCGGAACTGTCGTGGGGCGACCCGATCGGTCCCTGGAACGAGCTCAAGCGAAAAGCCTTCTCGATGCTCTACTATCGCAAGATTCGCCGCATCGTCCGCAAGGTAGACAAATTGAGCCGCCAGGCGCGCGAGGTGGCGTGGGTCAGCGGCGCGTGCATGGTGATTCGGCGTCCCGACCTCGAGGCCGTGGGCCTGCTCGACGAGCGCTATTTCATGTACACGGAAGACGTCGACCTGTGCGTGGCGATGACCAAGCGCGGCCGTACCGTGCTGTATGTCGCGGCCGCCGAGGTGCTGCACCATCGCGGCCGCTCGGCCGCGCGCAACCCGGCGACCGAGCGGCTGTATCGCCAGAGCCAGGTGGCCTACTACGAGAAGCACCTGCCACGTTGGGCGGGCCTGCTCCGGGCGTACCTGAAGTTGACCGGCAAGTCGGCCGCGGACGGCTAATGCGCATTGCAATCGACGCGCGCAAGCTGAGCGACTTCGGCATCGGCACCTACATCCGCAACATCCTGATCGAGCTGTCGCGTCTCGATCAGGCGACTGAGTACGTCGTGTTGTGCCGGCCCGACGACCAGGACTCCGGCGACGTCCTCGGCCGCAACTTTCGCATGGTGCCGGAAACGGCGCCGGCGTATTCGATCGCCGAGCAGTATCGCATTCCGCTCTTGCTGGCGCGCGAGCGCGTGCAGCTGGTCCACGAGCCTCACTACGTGCTGCCGCCGGCGATTCGCTGCCGATCGGTGGTCACCATTCACGACTGCATCCACCTGATGTTCCCGCAGTACCTGCCCGGCAAGCTGGCGTATGTCTACGCGAAAGGATCGATGTGGAGCGCGACGCGCAAGGCCGATCGCGTGCTCACCGTGTCGGAAGCGTCGAAGCGCGACATCCTGCGATTCTTCGACATTCCTGCCGAGAAGGTCGAGGTCATCTACAACGCCATCGACGAGCGGTTCCTCGGCCCTGCCGACACCACGCGGATGGATCTGACCCGCCAGCGCTATCAGCTCGATCACCCGTTCGTGCTCTACGTCGGCAATATCAAGCCGCACAAGAACATCGAGCGGCTGGTGGCAGCGTTTGCGATCGCCAGGCGCAGCGGCCCGGATGACCTCAAGCTGATCGTCATCGGCGACGAGTTGTCGAAGTACCCGGTGTTGCGGCAGTCGGTGCATCGCCACAAGCTGGACAAGCACGTCCGGTTCCTCGGCTTCCAGCCGCGGGAAACGCTGGCGGCGTTCTATCGCCTCGCCCGCGCGTTCGTCTTCCCGTCCCTGTATGAAGGCTTCGGCTTGCCGCCGCTTGAAGCGATGGCGTGCGGCACGCCGGTCGTCACCTCCAACGTGTCATCGTTACCGGAAGTGGCAGGCGGCGCGGCGCTGCTGGTGGACCCGTACGATTCAGAGGCCATCGCCGACGGCATGGTCCGCGCGGTGACCGACGAGCGGCTGCGTGCGGACCTCATCACGAAGGGCCTGGCGCGAGCGCGTGACTTCTCGTGGAAGCAGAGCGTGGGAAAAATCCATCAGATCTACATGGAAGTTGCCAATCGGTAGGCGGTCCTGGGCGCCTCGTGGGGTCAACGACAACGATATCGCGGGCCCTGGCCGCATCAGTATTTGAGAAGCCGGAGCCCGGGCACGCGCGAGAAATCCTTCACATTCCTGGTCACGAGCGGCGCATCGCCCAGGGTCGCTGCGGTCGCGATCAGCAGGTCCATGGCGGCCACCGGCTTGCTGCCCCGTGTCGTCGCGGCCAGTAATCGCGCGTAGTGTGACGCGAACCGGTCGTCCGGGTACACCACATGAAGGCCCGACATCAGCTCGTCCAGCGCCTCATGCTCGCGCAGCGCCTGGCGCGACAGCTCCGCCCCGGCGCGCAGTTCACACGCCACGTGCACCGACACTCCGAGCAGCTCGTTTGGATTAAGCGACTCGATCAGATCCAACGCTCCACCGGGTCGCCCACTTACCGTTTCCCGATGCAGATCGATCAGGAACGAGGTGTCGAGATGGATCACAGCGTCACGGCTCGTGCCGGTGACAACTTACGGGCCTGTAGCTGCCGATCGATCGCGTCCACGGCCGCCGGGCTGAGCCGACTCGCGCGGATCCGCGCCAGGAATCGGCCAACCGTAGGCTGGGGTCCGAAGTGCGCCTTGATCACCTGCGAGAACGACTGCCCCGCGACCTTGTGGCGCGAGAGCAAGCCGTAGGCTTCCATGTCGATAGTGATGGTCTTGACGGCCATGCACTGATCATGCACTTAGCTGAAGCATTGGTCAACCTCGCACGATGCGGCTGTCCCACGAGCCCGAGCATGGCGAGGGCGAGCCGACGCCGAGCGTGAGCGAGGCGCCCACGCCGCCAAAGGCGGCGCCCCAGGAAGGGCGAGCGCCAAAGGCGCGAGCCCGACTATGATCCTCAAGTGCGCGTCGCCCTCATCCACGACTGGATCACCGGCATGCGCGGCGGGGAGAAGGCACTCGAAGTCTTCTGTGAGCTCTTCCCTGCCGCGGATCTGTTCACGCTGGTCTATCTGAAGGGCACCGTCACGCCGATCATCGAGCGGCGGCTGGTCAGGAAGTCGCCGATTCACTGGCTGCCGTTCGCCGGCACGCTGTATCGGCAGTACCTGCCGCTTTTCCCCATCGCCGTTGAGCAGTTCGACCTGGATGCCTACGACCTCGTCATCAGCACCAGTCACTGCGCGGCGAAATCGGTGGTGGTCACCGGGCGCGCGAGGCATCTCTGCTATTGCCTCACGCCCATGCGCTACGCCTGGGATCAATTCGACGCCTATTTCGGCCCGGACCGTGTCGGCAAGGTGCCAAGCGCGCTGCTGCGGCCGGTGCTGGCGAGCCTGGCCCGTTGGGACCGCGCCACGGAGGGCCGGGTGCACCGCTATCTCGCTATCTCTCAATATGTTGCGCGGAGGATCGCGCTGTACTATAATCGTCAGTCGACCCTTGTGCATCCACCGGTCGACACTGATTTTTACTCACCCGCCTCGGACGAGGCGGCGGCAGCTGTGACGCCAACCACATCATCAGATCACCCACTCCCGGCGTCCCCACATTTTCTCGTGGTGTCGGCGCTCGTGCCCTATAAGCGCGTGGATCTGGCCATGATGGCGGCCCGCCGCGCCGGCGTGCGCCTCACCGTCGTGGGGAGCGGATCCGAACGGCAGAGCCTTGAGCGCCTGGCCGGCGACGGCATCGAGCTGGCCGGCTGGCGGTCAGACGAAGAGATTCGCGACCTGTATCGAACCTGCACGGCGGCAGTCCTCCCGGGCGAAGAAGACTTTGGCATCGTGCCGGTCGAGGCGCAAGCCTGTGGCCGGCCGGTCGTCGCATTGGGCCGCGGCGGGGCTCTCGACACGGTGATCGACGGCGAAACCGGCGTCCTGGTTGGCGAGACGACGGTGGAATCGCTGGAGGCGGGGCTCCGGCGTGCGGCAGCAACGCCCTGGCAGCCCGCGCGCATCCGCGCGCACGCCGAAACCTTTTCTCGGCGCCGGTTTGTCGCCGCGATCGAGCAGGTCGTGGACGACACCATGCGCGCCCCGGCGGGCACCAGGTGGTAAGACGCCACAACCGGCTGCTGGTCGCCTTCCACGTCGGCACCGACGCGGTGATGGCGATGGTGGCGTTTCTGCTCGCCTATGTCATCCGCTTCGAATCGGGCCTGTTCGTGATCACCCGCGGCCAGCCGCCGATCGAGCAGTACGTCAGCGTGCTGCCGTTTGTGGCGCTGGTCGTGCCGATCGGCTTCCACTTCCAGGGTCTCTATCGGCTGCGCCGCGGCCGCTCACGGATCGACGACTTCTTCAACGTGCTGGTCGGCAGCATCTTCGCCGTCGTGCTCGGCATCGTCAGCACGTTGTACTTCCAGGCCTATTACGCGTCTGATGTGCAGCGCGACATTGGCGCCTTCGAGGTGTCGCGCCTGGTGTGGGGCCTGTTCCTGTTCTGCAATATCGTCGCGGGCTACCTGTCGCGCAAGTTCATCCGCGAGGCGCTGGAACGGCGCTGGCTGGCAGGCGTCGGCCTGCGGCGCATCCTGATTGCCGGCGCCGGCGACCTCGGCCGCGTGGTCGCCGACCGCATGCTCGAACATCGCGAACTCGGGTATCAACTGGTCGGCTTCGTCGACGACAAGGCGGGCGGCGATCACCTCGGCTACCGCGGGTTGCCGCTACTGGGGTCGCTCAGTGAAGCGGCCGCGATTGTCGCCAACGAGAAGATCGACGACCTCTACGTGGCGCTGCCGCTCGAAGAGCACATGAAACTGCTCGACCTGATCGAGTCGACCAGCCGCGAGGGCGTGGACGTGAAGGTGGTCCCCGACCTGCTGCAGTTCATTGCGCTGCGAGCGCGCCTCGAAGACCTGGACGGTGTCCCCGTCATCAACCTGAACGACGTGCCCCACCAGGGACTGAGCGCGTTCAGCAAGCGGACGCTCGACATCCTGATCTCGGCGGGCGCGCTGGCGGTGATGGCGATTCCCGGCGCCATTATTTTCTGGCTGATCAAGCGCGGTTCACCCGGGCCGGTGTTTTACACCCAGGAGCGGATGGGCCTGGACGGCAAGCAGTTCAACGTCTGCAAGTTCCGGACGATGCCGCTCGATGCGGAGCCGGAGGGGCCGGTGTGGGGGGACGAGAACGACCCGCGCGCCACTGGCATCGGTGTGTGGCTGCGCCGCCATGACCTCGACGAGTGGCCACAGTTCTGGAACGTGCTGGTCGGCGAGATGTCGATTGTTGGGCCGCGGCCGGAACGGCCGTTCTTCGTCGAGCAGTTCAAGCATCGCATTCCCCAGTACATGCTGCGCCACAAGGTGAAGGCCGGCATCACCGGCTGGGCCCAGGTCAACGGCTGGCGCGGTAACACGTCGCTCGAGAAGCGCATCGAGTACGACCTGTATTACATCGAGAACTGGTCGGTAACCCTGGACATCAAAATCATGTGGCTGACGCTGATCCGCGTGCTCACTCCCAACCGCGGAGCGGCGTAATGCCGCGCGTTGTCATCACCGGCGCCGCCGGTTTCATCGGCTCGCACCTGTCGGAAGCGCTGCTCGACCGCGGCTGCTCGGTGGTCGGCATCGACAACCTGCTGACCGGCGACCTGGCCAACATCGCGCACCTGCGCGACCGCGACTTCCAGTTCATCCGCCACGACGTCACCAACTACATCGACGTCGACGGCCCGGTCGACTTCGTGCTGCACTGGGCCAGCCCGGCCAGCCCGATCGACTACCTGGAGCTGCCCATCCCGACGCTGAAGGTCGGCGCGCTCGGCACGCACAAGGCACTGGGCCTGGCCAAGGCCAAGGGTGCCACGTTCCTGATCGCGTCCACCTCGGAGGTCTACGGCGATCCGCTCGAGCACCCGCAGAAAGAAACCTATTGGGGCAACGTCAACCCGATCGGGCCGCGCGGCGTCTATGACGAAGCCAAGCGCTTTGCCGAGGCGATGACGGTGGCGTATCGCCGCTTTCACAACCTCGACACCAAGATCGTCCGCATCTTCAACACCTACGGCCCGCGCATGCGCATTCGCGACGGCCGCGCCGTGCCGGCGTTCATGTCACAGGCGTTGCTCAACCAGGACGTCACGGTGTTCGGTGACGGCACGCAGACGCGCAGCTTCTGCTACATCAGCGACCTGGTCGACGGCATCATCCGCCTGATGCACTCGAAGGAAAACGACCCGATCAACATCGGCAACCCGCAAGAGATGACGATCGAGCAGATCGCGCGACAGATCATCGCGATGACCGGGTCGAAGAGCCAGATTATCTACAAGCCGCTGCCCACGGACGACCCCAAGGTGCGACAGCCCGACATTACCCGCGCGCGCACGCTACTGGGCTGGGAGCCGAAGGTGTCTCTTGAAGAGGGCCTCGGCCGTACCATCGACTACTTCAAGACCAAGGTCCTGGGTTCCTAGTTGCCATTCACCACGCTCGGGCTCGGGTTGAAGATCACGACCGCACTCAAGGAACAGGGCTACGTCGAGCCGACGCCGATCCAGGCCAAGGCCATTCCCGTCATTCTCGAAGGCCGCGACATCATCGGGGTGGCGCAGACCGGCACGGGCAAGACCGCGGCGTTCGTGCTGCCGCTGCTCGAGCGCTTGAGCGCGGCGCCGTCGCAGAAGCACATGCGGGCGCTGGTCGTGGCGCCCACCCGCGAGCTGGTCGCCCAGATCGAGGAGAACATCCGCGCCTACGGCCGCCACCTTCACCTGCGCTATGCCACGATCTTTGGCGGCGTCGGCGAGGGTCCGCAGATTCAGGCCCTGCGCCGCGGCGTCGACATTGCCGTGGCCACCCCGGGACGCCTGCTCGACTTGATGCAGCAGCGCCACGTGAACTTCGCGGACCTGCAAGTGATCGTGCTGGATGAAGCCGATCGCATGCTCGACATGGGCTTCCTGCCGCCGATCCGCAAGATCGTCGCGGCGACGCCGAAGCTTCGCCAGACCTTGCTGTTCTCGGCGACCTTGTCGAAGGAGATCGAGGCGGTCGCCAAGGAATTCCTGAAGACGCCGGTGCTGGTGGAGATTGGCGCACGCTCGACGCCGGTGGAAGCCGTGGCCCAGTGGGTCGTCGGGGTGTCGCAGGCCGCCAAGGTGCCGGCGCTCGTGCACCTGCTCAAGGATGCCGCGCTCGAGTCGGTGCTGGTGTTCTCACGCACCAAGCACGGCGCCGATCGCATCGCCCGCAAACTGGAAGATGCCGGCATCCGCTGCGCCACGCTGCACTCGAACCGCACGCAGGGCCAGCGCATCCTCGCGCTCAAGCGTTTCAAGTCGGGCGACGTCCGCTGCCTGGTCGCCACCGACATTGCCGCCCGCGGCATCGACGTCGACGGCATTTCTCACGTCATCAACTACGATTTTCCGCCGCAGCCTGAAGATTACGTCCATCGCATCGGTCGGACGGCCCGCGCCCAAGCCATCGGCGATGCCATCAGCTTTGTCTCTCACGACGAGATGGACGATTTGCGGCGCCTCGAGCGCTTTCTCGGCCGCGGTATCACTCGCCGCAAGCTGGAAGGGTTCGTCGCGAACACGCCCCACCCTTCGCCTTCGGCTACGGGTGGCAAGCCGCACGGCGCAGCTTCGGGGGACGGGCCCACGTCACATTCAGGGAATCGTCCGCCGGGTGGCGGCCGCTCGCACGCTCGCCCCGGCGGCCATCGTCCGGCCGCAGCAGGTGGCGGCTCGTGGCGGCCCCGTGGCCCCGGTGGCCAGCGTTCGGGCGGCCCGCCGCGGCGCGGACAGGCGTAGCTCGCTTGGGTGGGGCGAGCCCTCGCGATGCTCGGGCTCGTGGGCCCGGCGCTAACGCGCCTTGTGGGGCTCGCGGCTTCGCCGCTCATGGGTTCGTGCCTGAAGCCCCCGGTTCCGGGTTCCACCGGGATCCTCAAGATCGCGTAGAGGCGGCAGATAGAGCGAGTGTCCGCATTGGTGGGTTGGACCCCGGCCGATTGTATTCGTTCCCGACGAGCGGCGAAGCCGCGAGCCCCACGAGACCGAGCGACGCGAGGGCGAGCCGCACGAGGCGCGACTTGTCCACCGAAGCGCGTCGGCGCGAAGGTGGAAGCGCCGAGCCCCACGCGGACCGGGCGACCTGTCCGCCGAAGCGCCGCAGGCGCGAAGGAGGAAGCCCGGTCCGCGCCTACTTGTTGATGATCCGCGCCAGGCGCCAGGCGTAATCGACCCACGACGCCAGCGTGATCCCAAGCGAGATCCAGATCGCCGCCTCCACCCACAGCGACGTGCGGCCAAGGTAGTTGAAGAACATCACCACCACGCACGACACCACGAACACGGCGGTGGCCACCTTGCCGAGCGGCGATGGACGGAACGTCCGCGGGCCAACCGCCAGGTTGATGATGGCCACCGTGAGCAGGATGCCGACATCACGGCTGAGGACGGTGATCGTCAGCCACAGCGGCAGGCGATTCACGAGACCGATGTTGGGCAAGGTCAGCACGACGAAAGTCGCGCCGATCAGCAGTTTGTCGGCAATCGGATCGAGCCACGCCCCCAGGTCGGTCTTGCCGCTGGTCGTGCGGGCAGCGAAGCCGTCCAGCAGATCGGTGATGCCGGCGAAGATAAAGGTCAGCAGCGCCCAGCCGAACCGGCCATACAGCGTCAACAACACAAAGGCCGGCACCAACAGCATCCGCAGCATCGTGAGCTGGTTCGCCAGGGTGAAGACCTGGGTAGTCATGGCCGGGTCAGGGCCTCGACGCGGTCGATGGTTTCGATCGCCTCGGCGCCGCTCACGCCGCGCAGGAGTTCGAAGTTGCCGCCCGCGAGCGACATGATGCCGGCGGCGACGGCTTGCGAGACATCCGGGTAGCTGAGGTGGCCCACGGGCACGTCGTTGACGGTCACCGCGGTCGCCTGCCACCTCTTCAGCAGGTCCGGCTTGGCCGCCCCCACCAAGCCCAGCAACCGCGAGACGGTCAGCGCCAGCTCGCCGCGGCGAACCCGCAACCCAGGCTGAAACTCGTAGTTCGGCAAGGTGTCCATGATGCCCGCGCGCGTCACGGAATTAATCCACTGTTGCGCCCAGTGCCCGCGGATGTCGGTGACGATCAGCTGGCGAGGGCGCGCGCGAGCCACCAGGCTCTCGAGCCGAATGCCAATCAGCGCGGCAATTTCGGCGCGGGCCACGCCGGCATTGCCGGGGATGGCGCGATACTCAGCCGGTAGCTTCATCAGCGCCGCCCGAGCCCGCACGCGCGCCATGACGTTGTCGGAGACTTCGCCCAGGTCAATGGCGCGGGCCCGTTCGTACGCCGACAACGCGCCCACCACATCGTCATTGGATTCCAGCAGCCCGCCAATCGCCGCCCAGGATAGCGCATCGCCCAGGTCGAGCTCGACGGCCTTGCGGTAATGGTCGAGCGCCGCCGCCGGCTCGCCGGCCTTCTGCTCCACGGCGGCGAGCTCGCGATACAGAAACGCCGAGTCAGGAGACGCGGCGATCGCGTGCTGATAGGCAGCCTTCGCTTCGTCCCAGCGACGGCCGTCGGTCGCCGCCTTGGCCCGGCCCAGCATGTCCTGGGTCGCGTGGAACCGGAGCAATTCGACCCGGCCCTTGAGGTCGGTCAGCAACGGATCCTTCGCCAAGGCCGTCTCGAAGCTGATCAGGGCGTCCCCGACGCGGTCCATTTCGAGCAACGCCTGGCCACGGCCGACCAGGGCGGGGACGTAGGTGGCCTCTGTCACCAAGGCGCGATCGAATCGCGTCAGCGCCTCCGCTTCGTTGCCGCGCACCAGCGCCACGTACCCCATCGCCGCGTCGGCGGGATAGAACGTCGCCTGTTGCTTCAGCGCCGCGGCGAACTCACGTTCGGCACTGCGCAGATCGTCGAGCTGGAAATATTGCCAGCCCCGATCGAGCCGACCACTGAGCGCCGGCAGCGTGCCCTCGGGCACCGCGGGAAACATGAACTCCGGATGCTTGGGCGCCCCGACCACCACCGGCACCGCCTTCGGTGCGCACCCGGAGACAGCAACGCCACCGAGGCACACAGACACAGAGAAGGCCAATATTCTTGGGCACCCAGGGAACCACGAGCTTTCTCTACCCACGACGGCCTCGCATTTTCGGGGCGGCGGGCGTTGCCATGCCGACCTTGGGGAGCAGGCGGCGCGGCAGGTCGACCTCCAGCGTCGCGTGATCGCCCATGGTGGCGTGACTGTGCACCGTGGCATGGCGATAGACCCAGGCCAGGCGCTCGGCCTGTGCGGGATCCGAGAGATCGAGGTCGATCGTCACTCGCTGTTGATCCAGCGCCAGTCGCGATGCGACGCTCTCGAGCAGGTCGTCGCATCCCTGGCCGGTGGCCGCGGAGATCAGCAGCGCCGACGGGTCCGCATCCTGGACGCGGCGGCGTTCGTCAGGCGACAACTGGTCAACCTTGTTGTAGACCTCAATACGCGGCACCAGGTGGGCGCCCACCTCTTCGAGCACGCGCGTGACCGCGGCCATGTGCCGCTCGCGCTCGGGATTGGCGGCATCGATGACGTGCAAGACCAGATCGGCGTCGGCGGTTTCTTCGAGCGTGGCCCGAAACGCGGCGACCAGCGTGTGCGGCAAGCGGTCAATAAAGCCAACCGTGTCGCTCACCAGCAACTCACGCCGATCGGGCAACGACGCACGGCGCACCAGCGGATCCAACGTGACGAACAACGCGTTGGATGCCTCCGCGTCTGACTTGGTCAGCCGGTTGAACAACGTCGTCTTGCCCGCGTTGGTATAGCCCACGAGCGCCACCGTCGGCGCATCCATCTTGTGACGCCGCTCGCGCAGTTGGGTACGGCGGCGCCGCACGACGTCGATGTCGTCCGTCAGTACTTTCATGCGGACGCGGATACGGCGGCGATCCGCTTCGAGCTTGGTCTCGCCAGGGCCCCGGGTGCCGATGCCACCGCCCTGCTGCGACAAGCCGGTGCTGGCGCCAACCAATCGCGGCAGCAGGTACTTAAGCTGCGCCAGCTCCACTTGCAGTTTGCCTTCCCGCGTGCGAGCGCGCCTGGCGAAGATGTCGAGGATGAGCTGCGTGCGATCGACAACCTTGAGATCGAGCCGCTTGCTGAGCTCGCGCAACTGCGCGGGCGACAGTTCGTTGTCGAAGATGACGACACCGGCGTCGGCTTCCGCGGCGGCGGCGGCCAGCACCTCGACCTTGCCGCTCCCCAGAAACGTCGCCGAATCGGGCCGGGGGCGCTCCTGCAGCACCCGCAGGACGACGCGCGCTCCCGCTGCTTCCGCCAGCCCACCAAGCTCTTCGAGGGAATGTTCTGCGTCGACCCGCCGCGCGCCGCCGGTGACCAGGCCAACAAGCGCTGCTCGTTCGACGAGCACGGGACGTTGAGTACTCATTTCTCAATCGATTTTACTCCACAACTTATAATCAGCATGCCGATGAGCGATCCTGTCGCGGAGTTTCCTCGCGCGCTTGCCGCGTATCCAGACGCCGCTGGAAGTCTCTGGACCGTCCTGGCCGCGCGCATTGAAGCGGAACCATTCAACGCAATTGCGACCGGCATCTTTCTGCTCGCCGTGGCGCACACCTTTGTCGCGGCGCGATTCACCAGGGCCGCGCACGAGCTGCAGCAGGCCAGCGATACGCGACTGGCCGCGGCCGGATTGCCGTCGCGGCCCAGCGTGCGCGCCGAAGTCCTCCACTTTTTCGGCGAGATCGAGGTGGTCTTCGGCCTGTGGGGGCTCCCACTGATGGTCGCGATCATCTGGTCGCGGGGATGGGAGACGGCGAAGCACTACGTCAACGACACCGTCAACTACACTGAACCGCTGTTCGTTGTCGTCATCATGGCGCTGGCGTCCACGCGGCCGGTGGTCGCGCTGGCCGAGTCGGTGCTGCGCCGCGTGGCCCAGCTCGGGCGCTGCACGCCAGCGGCGTGGTGGTGCGCCATCCTGATCGTGGCGCCGTTACTCGGCTCGTTCATCACCGAACCGGCAGCCATGACCATCGCCGCGCTGCTGCTCGCGCGCCAGTTCTACGACCTGCAGCCATCCATGCGATTGCGTTACGCCACGCTCGGGCTGCTGTTCGTCAACGTCTCGATCGGCGGCACGCTGACACATTTCGCGGCGCCGCCGGTGTTAATGGTCGCCCGCACGTGGGGGTGGGACACGGCCTTCATGATCGGCCATTTCGGCTGGCGGTCGGCGATCGCCATCATCGCGTCAACGGTGGTCTACGTGATCGCGTTTCGCCGCGAATTCGCGGCATTGGCGGCGCGGCAGCCGGCCCCCGACCTGGAATCGCCCGCCGAGGATGCCGAAGAGGGCCGGCGCCTGCTGCCGATCCCCTGGTGGGTCACCACCATCCACCTGGCCTTCATGGCCTGGACGGTGGCCAACGCGCACTACCCCGCCTTGTTCGTTGCCGGCTTCCTGTTCTTCCTGGGCTTTGCCCGCGCCACGGCCGCGTACCAGAGCATGCTGGATATCAAGACGCCGCTGCTCGTCGGGTTCTTTCTGGCGGGGCTCGTACTTCATGGCGGGTTGCAGGGCTGGTGGATTGCGCCCGTGTTGTCGAGCCTCGGCGAGACGCCGCTGTTCTGGGGCGCGACCGTGCTCACGGCGTTCAACGACAACGCCCTCATCACGTACCTGGCGACGCTCGTGCCGAACCTGGACGAGACCTTCAAGATCGCGGTCGTCGAAGGCGCGGTCACGGGCGGCGGTCTGACGGTGATCGCCAACGCGCCGAACCCGGCCGGCCAGGCGTTGCTAAGCCGCTTCTTCGACGGCCCAATCAACCCGCTGCGGCTCTTCCTCGCCGCCGTCATTCCGACGTTGATGGCCGCCGCGGTGTTTCGGTTGCTCTAGTTCAGGTCCGGCTAAAGCCGGACGCCACATCTGTCGGTTTAGCTGTCTGCCAGGGGCGCTTCGTTCGACACCGAGGTCGGCTCCGATCGCAGCCGCCTGGCCACCAGCACCGCCAGCACCACCAACAGCGCGACGTCGGCGACAAACACGATGCGAAGTCCCGAACCGCCGATCAACCCGGCAACGACCGGACTCACAGCCAGTCCGATCAGCGACGCGGTCGTCATCACGCCAAAGCCGGTCGCGTGCGCGTCGGCCGGCAGCAGTGAACCGGCGACCGAATAGATGGTGGTCGTCGCCACGCCGATCGCCAGCCCCACCGCCACCATCGATGCACCGACCAGCCACAGCGTGGGCGCGACCACGATGGCGGCCAGAGCCACCGCTGCGGTTGCCGTGCCGCTGACGATGACGCGCTTGGCGGATCGGTGCTTCAGCAGCCGGGCGGCCAGTTGCGAACCACACGCGGCCGAGACCGCGCCAAGCGAGAACAGGATGCCTGAGACGATGGGGATGCGCTGCGGCTCTACTCCCACCTGCGCCACAAACAGCGGCAACACGGGACCGAAGCTGCGGTCAACCGTCTGCAGTCCGAAGATCACAAACAACGCGAGCACGAACCCGGGCAGGCGCATGAGATGAGCGAACACCTCCCACCCGCCGCGGTGGGTGCTGGCCGCGCGCTTGATGGGTGGATCCTTGTAAACGACCAGCACGAGCACCAGGGCCGCGGCGTAGAA